>QMVO01000212.1 GCA_003661125.1 Methanosarcinales archaeon | reverse complement strand
CGCTTTCCTCTTTCACAACCTCCCTCGTCTTCTCGCTTTGCTGTGTTATAATCTCCCTCGTCTTCTCACTCTCCAGCTTTACAACATCTCTGGCCTTTTCGCTCTCTTCTCGTATCGCTTTTACTGTTTCATCTTGCTTCACCAACATTCGGCCCTGTTTCTCCAGCATTGCATCCTGTTTCTCCAGCATTGCATCCTGTTTCTCCAGCATTGCGTCTTGTTTCTCCAGCATTGCGTCTTGTTTCTCCAGCATTGCGTCCTGTTTCCCCAGCATTGCGTCCTGTTTCCCCAGCATTCCCACACCAGCCTGCGCTAATTTCACCATCTGCAAGAGCATAAAAGACTGCCTGAAAGAATCAATGCTCCTTACCTCTTCGAAATAGTCCTCCACTTCTACGGATAGAACCGAAGCTTCGGGAGGGTAATTTGAGCGTGCAAACTCCACAAATCTGGTAATCTTCTCTTCTTGCCCACCAACCAGGACATTCAAATGTTGCTCTCCATCTACAACAACATTTCTTGCATCGAAATACTCAATGAACAGGCTTTCTGCCTCGATCAGCAGAAATAGTCTGTAACCTACATCGTGAACCTTTCCCTTTATTACTATCTTCCTCGCTTTCATCCCATTCTATAAAACTTTATCTTCAAATATAAAAGATATTGGTGTTTTGTTATGTTATGTTTTATGCTTGAATACGATGTAGTCGTGATAGGTGGCGGACCAGCAGGCTGTATGGCGGCAAAATACGCTGCGAAAAACGGAGCTCATACGCTGATTGTAGAAGAGGATACCGCGATAGGCGAGCCAGTTCAATGTGCGGGGCTTATAAGCAAAAGAGCAATAGAAGAGAGCGAAATAAAAAACAGCAAAACATTCATAAACTGCGAGTTGCGGGGCGCAATTATTCATTCGCATTCGCATGATCTAAAGATAGAATCTCCATCTTCAGAGAAGAGAGCTTTTGCCATAAGAAGAGATATTTTTGATAAGAAATTGGCAGAGGCGGCGTTGAATGAAGGTGCAGACCTAATTTTGAAGAGCAAAGCAAAAAGTGTAAAGAGGAGCGGAGAAGGAACAAAGCTAACGATAATGGATGCTATGGCGTGTGTAAAGGGTGAAAAGGAAATAAAAGCAAAAGTAGTCATAGGCGCAGATGGTGCGAGGAGCGTAGTAGCCAAAATAGCAGGGCTAAAAGTCGCAAAAAACTTCCTGAACTGCGTGCAAATAGAAGGAGGTTATGAAATAGAAGAAGCGCTTGCAGAGATTTTCGTGGGCAAAACCACTGCGCCTGGTTTCTTCGCATGGGCTATCCCGATTGACAAAAACACCGCTCGAATCGGTCTCTGCATAGACAAAAGGTGTTCGCCACATCAAAATCCTCTAATATTTTTAAAAAGAAATTTATCCGAGCACCCAATTATTGCGAAGAAATACCAAGGGTCCCAAACGAATTTTACTGCCGGGAGAATCCCCATTCCAAGAAGTGTGGGCTTTGGGCAAAGACAAAAGACTGTAAAAATAGTTAATGGAGTAGGGGTACTGCTGGTCGGAGATGCCGCGGCTCAGGTCAAGCCAATCACAGGTGGTGGCGTGTATTACGGAATGAAGTGTGGGAAGATAGCAGGAGAGATCGCGGCAAAAGCATGTTCGGAAGGAGATATGGAAGTGCTGCGGGAATATGAAGAAGGTTGTCGGGAGGAAATAGGGAAGGAAATAGCATTTGGACTAAAGGTTCACAGGTTAAGATGTACACTTAGCGATAATGACTTCGATAAGATGTGTCATGCGCTGTCAAAATACGACATGATGCAGCTAATAGCAAATCGCGGGGATATGGACTATCCTTCTTACGTATTTCGTGAACTGATAAAAAACCCGGGCATCTTCAAGTTAATGGCGAGAAGCATCATAAGATATTTATATGCAAAGTAAAGATTAGGTAATAGACAAATAAAATGGCGCGGATGTATGCAAGGAAGAGAGGACAATCAGGTTCTAAAAGACCTCTCAGCTCCAGTCTCAGGAAAACAGCACCCGAATGGACAGATTTGAGAGCGAAAGAAGTGGAGAAAAAAGTGGTTGAGTTATACGAGAGAGGACGTTCAACAAGCGAGATAGGAATAACACTGAGGGATAGCCATGGCGTACCGAGTGTTGCGTTGATCACTGGGAAAAAGATAACAGGCATATTAAAGGAAAGAGGTATTGCAAGAGAGATCCCAGAAGACCTCCAGAATTTGATGCGAAAAGCACAGAGGATAAGGAAGCATATAGAAGAGAATAAAAAAGACGTGCATAATAAAAGAGCACTACAATTAACCGAATCAAAGATAAGAAGGCTTGCGAAGTATTATAGGAGGGAGAAGATCTTACCAGAGGAATGGAGATACAAGCCCGAGATTGCTGAATTTGTAATGGGTAGGGGGTGATATAGAGATGAAAGAATATGGAGAGATATTGTTAGGTGTCGTTTTGGCGATAGCCGGGATAGGTATGTTAGTTATACCGCAAGTGGATTGGTTCAGGGAAGCACTAAAGATAGTTATATTAGGGATCATACCCCTAATTGTGCTGCTGGTGGGGGCAGTGTTTCTAATGATAGGGATAAGTGACGTAAGAGAAAAGGGAGAAGAAGAGATAACAGAAAGTGCAGGTACCGAGGGTGAGAGAGAAAAAGGAGAGGGTGATTAGGAGTGGGCACGGTTAAACCGACATATATAAAGAAGCTAGCGAAACAGTTATTGCGGGGAGTACCTGATTTTACTGATGACTTTGACGTAAATAAGAAAATAGTAGAGGAGTATACTAATATAGAGAGTAAAGGCATAAGAAACCGGATAGCAGGATATATAACACATAAAAAGAAAGGGAAAGTAAGTGTGAGTGAGTTGTAAATGATGAAGTTAGAGGGTGTGTATCCGGCACTTATAACGCCGTTTACAAAGGACGACGAAATAGATGAGGAGGGGTTGAGGAGGATGGTGGAATACGTGATAGAGGGCGGTGTAGCGGGAATAGTCCCTTGTGGCACGACCGGCGAATCCGCAACACTTTCGCATGAGGAGCATAAACGCGTGATAGATGTGGTGGTGGACTGTTCAAAAGTACCGGTGATAGCAGGGACCGGGTCGAACAACACAAAGGAAGCGGTTGAGTTCACGAAACATGCGGAAGATACGGGTGCTGACGCTTGCCTTTTGATTACGCCATATTATAATAAGCCAAATGTGAAAGGGCTGAAGGAGCATTTCAAGAGAATTGGTGATTCCGTGGATATACCGCTGATTTTGTATAACATTCCTTCGAGGACTGGTCAGAATGTGAATGCAGAAACGATGGTAGCGCTTGCCTCAGAGGTGGAGAATATAAAAGGGGTGAAGGAGGCTTCTGGGGATTTGAAACAGATAGGGGCAATTATAAGGTCGATCACTGAGCGGGGGTTGGACTTCACGGTGGTTGCAGGTGATGATTTCCTTACGCTACCGGTAATGAGCTTGGGTGGAAAGGGTGTAATCTCAGTTGCGGCGAATATCGCGCCGCGGGAGATGAGCGAGATGGTGACCGCGATGCTGAATGGTGAGATGGAGAAGGCGAAGGAGATCAATATCAGGCTGTTTTCTCTGTTCGAGGCGATGTTTCTGGAGACGAATCCGATCCCTGTAAAGAAAGCGGCGGAGATGATGGGGTTGCCTGCGGGCCACGTCAGGCTTCCACTGGGTGCGTTGAGTGAATCTAACGAGGGTAAGTTGAGGAAGGTGTTGGCGCGATTGGATATGATCGGTGGGACATAAATTTAGAACGCAACTTTATTATACTTATAATTCTTAAGTAGATTAAGGAGGTAAAAAAAGATGTTGTTTATAACTTGCGTGAAGGTCAATCCAGGGATGGTGGAAGATGCGAGGCAATTCGGCGATAAGATACTTAAAAATCCGCCCGCAGGCGTTAAGTTCCTGCAAGTTTATCATACGCTGGGCAGGTATGACGCAGTATGGATTTACGAGGCGGAAGACCCAAAAGTAATAATAGACTTCCTTCACCAGAGCAGGGATGTCTCAACAACGGAAACCTGGGTCGCCTTTCCTCGGTAGATGTGAAGAAATTTTTTGAAAAATGAGCGGAGCGGAGAAAAAAATCCGCTTTTCTTTCTCTTTTTTAT
>QMVO01000211.1 GCA_003661125.1 Methanosarcinales archaeon | reverse complement strand
TCAGTCAAAAAATTCGTTTGTCTGCATGTACTTTTGGTAGGGCTAGTGGTTTCGCTGGGTATTAACACAAAGGAGGAATTGCAGAAGATTGCTGAATGGTAGTTTGTGGAGGGGGCTGAATCTATTTTGTTTTCATTATTATAGACATATATATACAAGTAGATGGCATATTCACATTCTCCCACAGAACGAAAATACACCATTGTTGGCATAGACCCTGGCACTACGATAGGAGTAGCCATAATTGATCTCGAGGGAAGACCAATAGAAGTGTTCAGTTCCAAGAATTATTCGTGCTCTGATGTGATAGAAAGCATAATATCACATGGAAACCCATTGATTGTGGCATCGGACGTTACACCCACGCCTTCGATGGTAAAAAGGATAAGCCGTATTTTCTCTTCACCAGTTCACGAATTAGACGAATCGCTGTCCACAGAAGAGAAAGTAGCACTAACGAAGGGGGAAGGTTACGAATATAAAAACGTGCATGAGCGCGATGCTTTAGCTGCTTGCGTTAATGCATTCAAGCGATACAAAAAGAAATTCTTGCAGGTGCAGCGCAAGACGCCGGCGGCTGTGGACGTAGAAGAAGTGAAAGCGCTGGTGGTTAAAGGCGTGTCCATAAGTGCAGCGATAAATAGATTAATTCGTGCTAAAGAGGAGAAAGAAGAGAAAAAGAGGGTAATGAAAGAGGAGAAGTCTGAGAAGGAAGAGCAAAAAGGCGGTGAAGAGGGTGTAAGTGAAAATGAGCTCAGATTACGCAGGATTATAAAAGGGAAAGACGAGAAAATAGAAATGATGAAGGACCTCATGACGGCTCTAAAGACGGAGTTGGAGAATAAAGAATCCGAAATAAAAAATTTGCGCTCTAAGCTTGATTCCGTGCGGTCCGCGAGAAGACGGGAGATAGAAGAAACGGAGGAGATAAGCTGGAGAGATAATGAGATAGAAAGGCTGAGAGCGGAAGTAAAGGCGAGGGATAAGGAGAATGCAGAATTAAAAACGATCATAGAAGAGTTAAAAGGAAAAAAAGCAGTGGAGGTGAAAGGAGGGAAAAGGATAAAAGTTCTACCGGCGTTCAGCCGAAATGCAATATTGGATATGGAGAGAAAATACGGGATAAAAAAAGGGGACGTAATATTCCTCGAGGACGGTAGCGGCGGCGGAGCAAGTACAGCGGAATTATTGGCGAAGAAAGGTGTTGTTGCGGTAATATATGGCAAAGAATTGTCGCATTTCGCGGCGGAAAAGTTCTTTGAATTTGGTGTTCCTGCTTTTTCCGACAAGGATATGCCTTCCCTGTTTTTAAAAAAAGAAAGTAATGGCAGAGGCGATTTTGCTTTTGTGGATCACCAACTATTGAATAGGAAGATAGATGAGTGGAGGAAAAAAAGGGAAAGGGGAGAAGATAAAATTCTGTTTAGCCTATAATCTGACCACTATTTGTATGAAAGCGGGCGAAAGCCAAATTATCAGAATAGGGTATATAAATAAAGAGAAGAGTTTTTTTATAGAAAGGAGGAGAAAAAAAATTGGAAAGAAAAGCATTCGCTGGATTAATAGTAGTAGTAGTTGCAATCATAGCAATTGCGATGCTTGCAGGATGTGTTGAAGAGAAGCCAAAGAGTACTGCGGAAATAAAAGAGATGGTTCTTGCTACTGCTGAAAACACAGATACTTACCAGTTTGAGATGGATATGACACAAAAGACGCTAATAAGCAACGAGACTGATGAGACTGAGATGACGATGACAAGTACAGGAAGGGGTGCTATGGACAGAACAAACAAAAAGATGAAGTTGGAGATGACGATGACGATTCAACCACCTGAGAAAGCAGAAATAGCCGAGACAAAAGAGATGACGATGGACATATATTTCATCAATAACACCCTGTACACGAAGATGGACATGGGTATTCCAACGATGCCATCGCAATGGACGAAGAATACCATGCCCGAAGAATACTGGGAATCGCAGAACCAGATAGACCAACAAATGGAACTGCTAAACATCTCAAAGGTAGAACTATTAGGGGATGAAAAGGTCAGCGACGTGGATTGCTATGTGCTAAAACTCACGCCTGACCTCGAGAAGTACTGGGAGATCGTAATGAAGCAAGAAGGACTGAGCGAACTAATGCAAAGCCTGAAACAAAACGTAAGCTTCGACATGGGAAAGCTGATAAAGGAGATGTCTATAAAGCAATGGATTGCAAAGGATACGAAGTGCCCAGTGAAGACAGAAGTGCAGATAAAAATGGCGATGAGTTCTGCGGACTTGGACTTGGAGACGGATGAGGAATTTACAATGACGATAGATCAGAGAACCAACATGTTTTTCTACGATTATAACAAGCCAGTGACGATAGAATTGCCAGAAGAGGCAGAAAGTGCCGTAGAGCTCCCAATGTTCCCACCGGGGAATCAAACAGCTACAACCACTGCATAAGTAAATACGAATGGTAAAGAGGACTTTTCCTCTTCTTTTATTTATTTTTTATTTTTATTTTTTAAAATCAAAAAGAGTTTGCTTGAATTTTACCACTTTTCTACCTTTTATTTCTACCCCTTCTGCTCTCAAAAGTTTTATTTTCTTCTCTATTCCTGAACAATAGCCTCCAACATTACCATCACTTCTAACGACACGATGACAGGGAATAATAATAGGATACGGATTTCTTGCCACTGCCTGAGCAACAGCCCGGGCAGCACGAACTGAACCTGTTATTTCTCTCCCTATCTCTCCATAAGTTGTTACTTTACCCCTGGGAATTTGTTTTACCATATTCAATACTGCCTCTTGGAAACTCGTATTCATATTTTTCAAGCATCTCCTTCCACAACTCAAGTGTTTCCTTTGCTTCGTGCTCATCCATTATCTCTATCGCAAAACCCGCATGAACCATTACATAATCGCCTACTTTTGCATCTACCAGTGATATATCAATCTCACGAGAAACGCCGCCGAAATCTGCTTTTGCCTTTGATCCTCCTCTGCCTTCGCCTTTGCCGATTTCCACCACTTTTGCTGGTATTGCTAAGCACATATTTATTTTTAGATTAGAATTATTTCTAAATAAATTTTTTGAGTCTATCTACTTGTTCCTCATGTGTCCCACGATAACATTTTGCCCCAATGAAATCCCTTCATCACCATTCGGTATATTATTATGAGTTAAAAACTTTAATCCTTTCTCTTTTACCAACTCTGCAGTCATTCTAACTATCGGCACATCGTACGAAACACCACCCGTTATCCCGATAAAGGGTATGTCATTGCTAACACAAGCATCCGCTGCAATCTCCACCATTTTCTCCACCAGCGCATAAACAAAAGAATATGCGAGGTCGGCTTTCTTTTTTTCTGTACTTACGCCTTTTGCAGTGTAATCAGCCAACAGGTCAAACAGAGGCAACGTTTTCACCTTTTTACCGTCTTTGAGCTCGACTTTCGTCTCAAGTTCATATTTTTGCTCTCCGCACGCTAAATATCTCTCCAGTTTCATTGCTGGCTCGCCATCATAAGTCATCCTTTCACAGATGCCTAAGTAGCATGACAAAGCATCTAATACCCTACCAAAGCTGCTTGTTTTCGGCGCTTTATTCATCATTTTTTCCATCACCGCTATTTCTTTGTCCATAAAATACGGTACTTCTCTACCTAAAAGCGAAAAAATTGCAAATACTATCCTTCTTGGGTCTTTTATTGCCGCTTCACCACCAATTAGTGGTAGATCTTCCAAAGAGCCCACTCTCTCGAATCCTGAATAGCGAGTCCGCATGATTTCTCCTCCCCATGCTTTCCCATCTGTTCCATACCCCGTCCCGTCCAGAGTCAGAGCAACCACTTCATCCACACCCGCATCGAGCATCAATGAAGCGGCGTGAGCCCAGTGATGCTGCACCTCTACTAATTCAGTTGAAAATTCTTCCCCCAATCTTTTACCATATCTTCTCGTTGAATACCGTACCAATCGCATCAATCTCATCCATCCTCAAACCTAAAAGCACCATCATTTGCCTCTTGCTCGATGCCAAGAATTCTAAGGTGGAATAATGGTATTTGTTTAGCTCATTTCAAACAAAGCTCATTGACGAGCAATTTTTTGAGTTCGTCGTAGACATCTTTTCCCTGTAACCGCCACGTGGCGAAGACGGAAGCGATGTACTGGTAATATT
>QMVO01000210.1 GCA_003661125.1 Methanosarcinales archaeon | reverse complement strand
TGTATTTCTCTGTCGTGTTCCCTTCTATTTTAACATATGTAGCATCGGTTAAAACGCATAAGTCTGGATCGCCTTTTTCTACTTCCAATGCGTCCATTCCCTTTTCTATTAAATTTTCAATCGGTGAAGGCCCCGGTTCCACTACAATTTCCTTATCGCCGTCAACTTCATATTCATTCTTGTCCATGTCTTTGAGCATGCCACTGAAGTTGTAAGTTCCCGCAGTGTCAGATGCAATTACAGTGTAACTGAAGGAAGTTTCGCCGAACAGGGTGAACTTAACCGTGTTTAGCCCCGCCTTAACCTCTACTGATCCGGGATCGAGGGTGCATGCCACGTAGCAAAACCCTTCTGGAAGAGTTTCGACTACTTGACCACCAAAGCCGTAACCCGATGCCTCAATTCCTACTGTGAATGCAGTTCCTGCAGATACAGGCTCTGCGGGCAATGTTCTTGTTGCTGTTGCATACTCTGCTGCCGTTATTGACACAGATACTACTGTAAAAAGCAGCAACGACATCCCGATTGCCACCAATAGTGGTTTTACTTTTATCTTACTTTTATTCATTTTTTTATCACCTCTTTTTATTAGTAGAAAATCAGAAGTATAACCATATCACTTCTATCACGTCCTCCTTTGTGATTACATCTTTGAAGTAGTCCTGAATAGCATCAATTACTTCGCTTTTCTCCATTATGCCATTTCCGTTCGCATCGTACCGCCATGGATCAAAGAGGAATATGAGTTTATTCTGTGCGAGAGGGATGCTTCCCGCTATGGCGTCTTTTGTATAGAACCACGTATCAAGCTTTCCTGGATTATAGACACACCATATCTTTGGATGGTAGAGTGCATATACAGGAAGCTCCTCTGAAATAATCGTTTGCAGCTCCCCCACGAGTTTCTTTCGGTAATCCTCATTCATTGTCCTTCTTTGTTGTTCGTATATCTCATCATATTCTTCACTACGGTCTGTGCCTCTGGCTACTGGTCTTAATACACGTGGATTTACTATTCCTCCATGACCGCGTAATGCAATATAGAAATTACCAAGCGTTAACCTGGAGAGTAACTCCTTATGACCCACTGTTTTCACCACTATTTTTATTCCAATATCTTCTAAATCCTTCCGTATGAACTCCGCTTCATCTGTATAGTCCTCAGTGGTAAACAGCGTGAATTCAAGGTCCCCTCCATCTGGATAGTCTCTTATGTTGTTATTGTTCCTATCCTTGAAACCCAAACAGTCAAGTATCTCTTTAGCCTTCGTTATATTGCATTCATAACCCGGAAGACCGTGTTTATACCATTTTGACTTCGGATGCATTAAGCCTGTATTTGCGAGAATCGAACCGTC
The DNA here is from genome assembly GCA_003661125.1 of Methanosarcinales archaeon. Classification (GTDB taxonomy): domain Archaea; phylum Halobacteriota; class Syntropharchaeia; order Alkanophagales; family Methanospirareceae; genus QMVO01. The sequence continues at coordinate 2,848 of QMVO01000210.1, read as the reverse complement.
ATGCGTCACTGTATGAACTATATCATTTCTGTCTATGCCATAAGCAATTGCCCGTCTGAAATCCACGTTATTCATTGGAGGCTCATAAACGTTGAAGTAGAGATTGAGCACCCACCAGCTCTCGCCCTCTATTATCTTGAAATCAGAATCGCCTCTGAACTTATCAACTGCCACAATCTCTTTTCCGGAGAAGGATGCGGCATCTATATCCCCTGTCTCCAACGCAAGTACAACATTTCTAACGTCGCCGACCTTTATCGAGATGAGTTTATCAATGATTGGTCTTCCCTTGAAGCATCCTTCATTCGCCACATATTCGTAATAGCCTTGCGTACCATCGTATTCAACCAGTTTCAGGGGTCCAGTTCCTACAACTGCATCATCTCCACGGAATTTATATGGGTCTGTGATGTCCTTCCATATATGCTCTGGAATTATTGGTACGCATCCAGCAACCTCTTCTATAAATGTCGGTCTCGACTCTTTAAGGTATATACTAACCGTATATGGATCCAGCACATCCACGCGGTCTATAACCCTTATCTCCTCCCCATACCATATTGGAGGATGCTCCTTCATGTAATCAAAAGTGAACTTAACGTCATCTGCGGTAAATGGTTTTCCATCGCTCCACTTCACTCCTCTATGCAGGAAAAAAGTCCATACCTTGGCATCATAGGACCGGCTATAACTGTCTGCAAGCCATGGTATCTCACCATGTTTGTCCTTCCAGACCAGCGTATCGAATATGAAGCTCATTCTGATATACCCCAGTCCTGTATAATAGTGTGCAAATGGAGTAGGATACCAGCAGTCATCCCCTTCTATCGTAACTACCTTCTCACTCTTCGCAGCCACTATCTCTCCTTTTGCCGCCGATGCCATACCACTGAACACAATGCACAATAGAATAGCTAAACTCAGTACTGCGATAATTTTTTTCATCTTCTTCTTTCACCACCTCCAGTTTTCTCAAGCAACCCTTTTAATTCCTCTCTTTCTATCAATTCCTGGTATATAAATGCTTCCTTTTCATCCAGTCCTTCCATTTTTGCTTTCCCCTTTATCTTCCCTTTATGTTTTTTTAAGTAAGATAGAAAACATTTATTGTTGACCTTACTTATAAATTTTTCTATATTTTTATTAATTAATTAATAAGCTAATAATTAATAAGCTAATAATTAATAAATGATAAATGATAAACGCGAACAAAAAGACCTTCTGTCCTATATGCTATTAGCGCTCCAATAGAGCCGGAAACAAATGCAGCAAGAACGAGAATGGGTGCATATTTTGACGGTACCCATACCCCGGCATAAACTCCGATCGCCATCCAAGTAATTCCTAAACACGATAAATTCCCCATTCCCCCTCCAATTGCACCCTTAAGCTTAGATGCAGCCCCCGTTAACTCAACAACCACACCCATTGAAAGGAGTGCAATAACTCCATAAATGCTGAACCACTGAGGTGATAGAATTCCATACCACGGAGCTATAAGCAGGCAAAAAGAAGCGATTAAAAGAGAAGTAACGACTGCGGCATACTTCTTTTTTATAATCGTATGTGCCATAGCAACCCAAAATACAAAGATAAAACCACCTAATAACGCCATTCCCGCCGCAGGTCCCGGTATGCCCAAATACGCCGTGAAAGATTTTATTGGAAGATAGGTATTAAGTAGTGAACTTACGAAGGCAAACAAAGCCATCATCAGGAGTTCATACGCATCGAAATAAAGCTTTTTCTCTTTCATTTGATTTACAAATAGGGAAAAAAAATAAAAAAGGGAAAACGGAAGACATATTCCCTCCGTTTACTCCTCCACTTTTCTAAGGCTTAACCTTTTCAGTGGGTGGAAGAAGTTCAAGGCAAGAATACTGCCAAGAATGGCAGCACCTATCGCTTGAACGGCGACAAATCCACCTGCTCCACCCACTGCTGCTACACTTATAGGTGCGCACATCTTTTTTTATCACCCACTTTTTATTTACATTTTATGGGTATTTAATACTTTCGATTTTTTTCGATCCCGCATTTTTGATATTGTGTTACTTTATTCTCTTTTGATCGCTTATCCAAGCAATATAACATCTTCGCTAATCCAATACATCATTAGGAAGAAAATTAATTAGGCATTTCTGATTATAACATTATACCATATAAAACATGATGTTATTGACAAAAATCCAAAGTTTTATAACATGAACTATGAATTTTATACCAGGAGGTATAAAAAAAGCATGAACAGGAAAAAAATAGAGAAGAAGCAAATGGCAATTGTGGTTTCGATCTTCGCTCTGGCAATTCTGGTCGCTGCGGTAGGGTTCGCGGTAGCGGGAAATGAAAATGACTCCGCAGGTAATTACTTAGGTACACGCGCATCCGAGATCGCAAAAGATGAACTGCCATTCGCAAAAGGCGATCCCAATATCCTTGCGATGACCGATGCAGGTTATGCGATAGTAGGCGGAGAAGCAGGTGGAAAAACCACAGAAGAGTGCATTGACGGCATAACCGCATCATCAGGGTGCACCATAGGCAAAGGCAATCTCCTTCTCATCCACAGAAGCAAGGAGAAAACGCTCTGGTTCGCATTCTTCAATAAGAGCTCGGGAGAGTGTGTTTATCTCGAAGTGAATAATTCCGTCTTTGAGCTAAGTGTCTCAGAAGTTATGGCGCTTCCTGACGATAAGGTCTTTACAAAGATTGCGAAAGCGAACATCGGAGCGGATGAACTCTTCGCCAATCCAGGAGCATGGCCGAAAGTATTCGGCGGAAACGAGTTCAGCATAATAACCATCGCCAACGTGTGGGCTAAAGGAGCACCTTACGAGTTCCTGAAGGC
>QMVO01000209.1 GCA_003661125.1 Methanosarcinales archaeon | reverse complement strand
TCGTGATGGTGGGCATTCCACTGATTGCGTGGACGATTGCGAGGATAAGAACACGGATAGAACAAAAACAACACTCAAAATTTAGATTTTTTTGGAGGTGATTCAGAGCAATGATGAAAAAACTCGGACAAATAGAGATTTTTGGGACGAAAAAACAGATAGAAGAAGCTGAAAAAGCACTACGAACCATAAACGAGAAAGTTCTGAAATCAGAGCCGGAAGCGAGACTGGCAATCCAAGAACTGATAGACGAAAAGAAATTGAAAGCGGATATTCTCTACGACGGTAACACCGTGTGGAGCTACGATAGAATTATAAGGAATGTAAAGAGGATAAAAAAGGAGGGGGTTTTGGGATATGCAAGCTACCGTCCTATCGGATACATGCTCAGAATCCCCACATTTGACGGCGGGAAGCCGGTTCTGTCCAATTATTTCTATAAATTTCTGCATCTTTGCTGTGGAAGCATCGCCCACTATGACAAGGCCGGGTGGATTGCCACATATCCGACGGTAGAGCATCTCAAAGATTTCTTTCGTAAAAATGAGTACGGTATGAGAGTGCTTGACTACATCCCTGATTGGAAAACTGATGCAAAGAGGATAGTGGTGGGTATTGAGGAGATACTAGATGTGTAAAAGTTAGGGAGGGAAATGAAGATAGGAGGTGGTTAGTAGTAACCAATAATCTTTTATATACTAGGACATCTTAGTATATATAAAACTCCTCTCCTTAGTCCCTGCAGATGAAGGCGATGGAAGTCAGAGTAGGAGGCGAAGGAGAGGAAGCGGACTAACAGTCCCTTACCAGAGCGATCTGGTAAGCGATGAAGCGAAAATGAAAAGTGGAGGCTACCCGATGATTCCTGGTAATTGGGGTCTATCTCTACGAGATAGATTAAAAACCGACTTCGTATATCTTCCAGTGAAGATATACTAAGTTATGGTGACCAGGCGATGAGTTCTTAGAACAGATATGGCTTTACGAAGAACCCGCATCGATTAGCTATTAATTTTTCTTTTTGGAGGTGACACAAATGGGTCAATACTTTATCTTTGTTAATATTGATAAGCGAGAGTTTATACAACCAGACGGCGGAAATAACCTCTGGGAATTATGTGCAGACATATCCAATGCGGGGATACTGCCATATCTCCTTGCCGATGGCGAGAAGGACGGTACGCCGCTGCTGGACGGCACGAGAAGCGAAAAGAAAAGGGACGAGATGCTGAAAAGTGGCTGGAGAGTCTTTCAGGAGGATGAGTTTGATGGAAGGAAATTTTGGGTGATGGAAAAGGTAACGAAATTCTTTGGACGCTGGAGCGGCGACAGGATAGTGGTTGCAGGTGACTATGGGCACACAAAATTATACGAGATAATAATGAGGGAACAAGAACCCGGGTGGACGGACATAACGAAGGAGGCGTATGAAGAGTTCTATGAGTTTCTCGGGTTCAAACCAAAGAATCACCCTATAAACCCCGATATGGTGATCACTGCGGAAGGAGCATTTAAGAATCCAAGAATATTTTAATTTTTCTATTTTTTGGAGGCGGTAAAAGATGAAATATGTTAGTCTAAGAGAGTGGTTAGACGCCCATGAGGTGTCCATAGACGAATTGGGCACAGAGAATGTAGCGGACGCTTGCAGGGAAGCATTATGGGATTCACTGATGGAGGGCGCCATCTCCGATCTCATGTATAATGAGAAAAGTGATATTGTTCTCGACCTCGCGACAGAACTGCCGGAATTGAACCCCTCAGAAGTACTGAAATTCGTAGAGCATATAACGAAGAGGAGAGATGCAGTTGATATAGACGATATATACGAGTTTTTGGAGAAACACGATGAGGAATACACGAAATATCTCGAAGCAAACTTAGATAATTTCGCGGATGAAGAATGGTTCATAGAATGGATTAAGAACAACTATAGCGATATGCTGGAGGATTCCGTCTCTCCGGATGACTACTATCCTATATGGAATTACGCGTGGGAGTTCCCAGCCATGCATAACGCACAATACCTGAACCAAGCAATGGATAGCATGGGACTGCTTTTCTTTGAAATACATCACACTACCTATGTAACACTCGCCACAGCAGGAATGAGTATGATGCCAGCACTCTATTACGCGTACGCTATCCACAGCGATTTGGACATAGACCCAAGAGAGATTGCAGAGGATATAGTAAGTCATAGTGTTGGCTACTACAAATATGTAATAGGAGAGGACAGGCTCATGGAGCTTGCTAAACACATAGGCTACAGTATAGAGAAACTGGATGAAATCAGCAAGAAAGACTACGAGCAATTTAACGCGCTTCTCAATAAGCTTAGCGATGAGGTAAAAGAAGAAAAGATCAGCAAGTTAGAAGCGGCGATAATCGGTATGGGTGTATTATTCCGCAAGCCCGATGTGGTTGGGGCAGAAGCTCAGTAATTTTTCTATTTTTTGGAGGTGATAATATCATGCCAGAAATCTATTACCATGAGGATGAGGTATTTTTGACCAACAAAGAGGTCGAGGATAGCGCTTATGTCCCAGAAAAGAGGCTTGAGGTTATTGTAAGATACCTAAAGCATTGCGATGAATGCTACAGTGACATTAGGATCAAAATGCCAAAAGCAGTATTATCAATAGCAGCATTCAATCTCATACATACAATAGATTCGCTACCGTGGGATATATCCGTAGCAGATGAGGTAAGTGATGTGATTACCAAGATTTGCACTAAACTTGCTGAGATAAAGGAACTATACGATAAAAAGCAAAAAGACAAGGCATTGAAACTTGAGGAAGAGCTGAGACAAGCTCTATCAGAAATAACACTATAAAAGTGAACTAAATGAAAAATATAAGGGGGTAGTGTGTATGGAGATAACCCTAAGTGCGAAACAAAAAGAAATACTCTTGAGAGAATACGAAAGGGACTACGAAGCGTATCTTACATTTGGTGGCGGTGAAGCTACGATATATTTCATGGGAACATGCTCAGGGATGGCGTTTGTCTTAACCAAAACCGGAATCGCAACTGATGAAGAAATAGCAAAGATACAGGAAAAGGTAGAGAAGAAATTAGAAGAAAAAAGAAACAAACCAAGAATTGAAGATTAATTTCTCACTATTTTTTCTATTTTTTGGAGGTGAGAGTATACCAAAATGACTGAGGATATAGAGCTGGTAAAGGATGGAGTGAGGATAGGGACGGAAACTTACAGAATCGGAGATGTTATAAAGGCGGTGGATAAGTATGGAAATGTTGAGTACGAAGGCAGAGTCGAATTCGGGAAATACTTGGATGGCGAAGGATATGGCACCTTGTTTCATCTCGGCTTCATAGTCAGGGGAAGCTGGGAACAGACTTTGATTGACTTCTTGGATGACGCGAAATCAAAAGGGTGGAAAATCGTAAAGGAAGAGAAGAAATTTGATATAAAAGAAGGAGGAGTCACGAAGTACTACACTCTAACGAGAAAATCGGACGGGAGAGAGTTCACTTGTACACAGTTTTACGATGCTAACCTCGATACATCAAATGAAGTCGTTGAAGCGCATGACGGGAAGCCAGTTACAAAAGAGGAAGAAGAGGCAGTGAAGAAAGCGGTTCGGGAGTTTCTGGAGAGATGATTGTTTTTTGGGAGGTTGAAGGGTAAATGAGCGGGATAATTACTTTCTTTAGATGGTTGAAATGGTATCTAAGAGGAAAACCGATGATACAATATCGTGGTTATCACTGTGGTATTTGCGGTAAGTGGGTAAACGAACCTTTCAGCGTGCCGGAATATCAAAGCGCAGGAGAATGGTGGGACACATGGGGCGTGTGCAATGAGTGCGTAAAGAAGGTGTCGAGGGGATGGAATTGAAAAGAGAGAAGGAAAGAGAAGAGGAGGGGAAGGAAAATGTTATATAGATACCCTAAGACATGGTGTATCAAAGACGATATTTTATATTTCTTGGTGGACAGACTTGAAAAATTGTATATAGAAATAACGAACAAAAGGATACAAAACAAAGATTACAAGGGTGAGATGGAAAAGGCGAGGATTTTGAAAAAACTGATAGACATCTATCAAATCTGGTTGGAAAAGGGGAGCATTGAGAGCCTCTAAAAATTTCCGATTTTTTCTCCTTTTTTGGAGGCGATGTGGAAATGGATATAGCAAAGCAGAAAAACCAAAATGATGAAAAGAGCAAAAAGGAAACGGAAGAAATA
>QMVO01000208.1 GCA_003661125.1 Methanosarcinales archaeon | reverse complement strand
GCATAAACCCTTACAGGTCTTGCGGGGTCGTGGGGCAGAGCCCCACATGGTTTGCCTTTTCCACGTACCACCATGGTCATCCTTTCATTTTCCTCCTATTTTTTATCCCATATCCTCTCTCTAAAAAAGGGGTAATGCACCCATTTTGACTTGAAAAAAACTGGGATGTCGATCGATCGAGAAACGCATTCGATTTTTCAATACTATATCTGCCTTAACGCATCCAGCGGATTCAATCTTGCCGCTCTCCTCGCGGGATACAAACCAGACACAACCGAAAGAACCAGTGAAATAGCAAATCCCACTGTCAGTATCCAGGGTGTGACCGCCGTGATGCTGCCTGATTGTAATCCCGCACCCAATTCGCTACCAAGCGCACTTACTAGGAAAGGTTTACCTATGAGGTCTATCAACATGGAAAAGCCAATCCCCAGCAGATCACCAAAAATTCCGTCTATGACTCCTATTATCACGCACTCTGCAAGAAACATTTTCATTACATCAAAGTCCGATGCCCCCAATGCTTTTGACAGCCCTATCTCTTTTGTCCGCTCGTAAACTGAGATAATCATCGTGTTCACCACCATGAGCGCACCAACAACGAGTGAAATACCGGAAAAAAAGCCCAAAACCAGTGTTACTGCCACCATCAGCTTATTTACTTCATCAATCACATCCTGCGCAGAATGTGCAGTCAACCCAAGTCCCTCTATCCTTTCCCTTACAGAAGCAGCAAAAGCAGGATCATCCACCTTTACAAATAGTCCATCATAAGCATTCTTCTCATCCTTTTCCATCGCTTCTTTGATACCTACAAACACCTGGTTATCATGCTCATCGCCTGATGATTTCAGTATGCCTGCAATCTTGAACACAGCAGTTTTATCCTTTGGACGCCCTTCCTCTCCGTATAATCTGATCTTTGCCACGAAGTCATCACCCAAACCTAAATTCTCTATTATTGACAACCGTTTGGCAACGTCATAGCCCAATACAATCTCGTCAAGGTTTCCTTTTTCACTAAACCAATTTCCTTTCTCTAATTGTAGATTAACATGAATCTGCCTATATTCAGAGGTTATTCCCTTAACCGCAAGATAAGTATTATTCTGCGTGACATACGAGTCCTTCACGTATGGAGCCACGAATAAAACGTGTTCATCCGTTTCAATCGCTTTTAGTTTTGAACCGGTTATCAGCGTAATGCTTCCCGCCTCTGTACCTGCTGAAACCTCTATTGTAGTTAAATCGTGTGAAGCCTTGATTTGCTCAACCGCCTGAACACGTATCCCCTCCCCCAGCGATGTGACGCCAATTACCGCAGCAACACCTATCGCTATCCCCAGCACAATAAGAAACACACGCAATTTCTTCCTCCCCAACTGCCTGCTCGCTAAGGCAAATAACTCTTTCATATTACATTATTTCCATTATTTTGCACTTTTCATTTTTCATTGTTTATTATCCGCCCATCCATGATTCTAATTACTTTACTCATCTTTTTTGCCGATTCCAAATCATGTGTGACCATAATGATATTTTTCCCCTCTTCTTCATTTAATCGCGTGAGCAAATTCAGTATGCTTTTTCCGGTCCGCGAGTCAAGGTTCCCGGTAGGCTCGTCGGCAAGTATGAGCTTTGGGTCGTTGGCAAGTGCTCTTGCAATCGCTATCCTTTGCTGCTCTCCGCCAGAGAGTTCAGAGGGAAGATGATTGGCACGCTTCTCCAGACCAACCATCGCCAATAACTTCATCGCATTCTCTCTTCTCTCGCTTTTGCTTTTCCCATCCTTGTTGAAATACATTGGATATTCCACGTTCTCCACCGCATTCAACGCCGGTATCAAATTGAACGTTTGAAACACAAACCCCACAAATTTCCGCCGCAACCTCACCAACGACTGCTTATTCTTATAATCCACTCTCCACCCAGCCAGATAAACCTCGCCCTTCGTTGGTGCGTCCAGGCATCCAATGATATTTAAAAGCGTGGACTTCCCCGACCCCGAAGGACCCACCACAGAGATGAACTCCCCTTCTTCCATTTTCAGGTCCACGCTATCTAAGGCAACTACCTTCTCCTTTCCCATCCAGTAATATTTTGTTAATTCCCTCGTTTCAACTGTCATTCTTTCTTCTCCACCACCAGCACTGCGTTCGTCACCATCATGTAATCGTGATTATCCTGAATTGCGGCAAAATTGTTCGATTTCTTCAGATATTCAGTCACATCTCGCTGGTCCACTCCTATCTGGACGGTATTGTCCGCGATATAGACATCACTCCAAACACCTCCTCCATATCCGAACAATAATCTCAATAACTGATTTAAAAAGGGAAGATTGGCAAGCCACCCACGTTCCTCATTGAAGTAGAGCTTATTATGTGCCGTTTCTCCGCCTGATACATACCCCCCAGAAGGTGCCACTGTTATTAGATATGCTCGCTTCACCTTCTTCAAGTCCAGCTCACCGTCAAAGTAAATCTTACTGGTAGCCATTTCCGGCGTGATCCCATACTCGGCATATATCATGTCACAGCCCTCGGTGACCCAGTACTCGATGAGTTGGCAATTATGATATGGCTCGCGCCCCGGACACTCGTATATCACCAATAGCCCAATCCCCTGTACGCAAAACGTGCTTCCATTTGCATCCACGTTTTTAACGGTGACCGAGTAGGAATCGTCGACCGTTTTTTTTATTTCTAAATTGCAATCGTAAACATTAACGCCAGAAAAGTAATCATATTTACCCACAAACCCCTTTGTATCTGTGTATGTAACGACCGAACTCAGAACTTCTTTTTCTGCTGATGCCTTTACCTCCATCAAGGGATACACGCCCACATCCTCTTTTTGGCTCCAGACCCAATAGACATACAGCCTGGCTAATTTCACTTCTTTATCTGCCTCCATTACGCTGACATCAAAATTGACCTCGTAAGTATCATTATAATTCATCCGACCACTATATCGGCTATCGCCTAAGGAAAAAAATATACCACCGTAGATCTCTTCATGCGCGATCGTATTAAGCGGCTTGTCACCCGCGTAGGAGCCTGAAGCCGAAGGAAAAGAGAAGGAAAGAGCGGAAAAGATAATCAGTGCAAGAACTAAACCACTAAAAATCGAATGTAATCTCATCCTCATTATTGTCCCTCCTGAATTCTTCAACCACCTCCTTCTCATCCACGACTGCACGTATATGGTGTTTCCCTTTCGCCACCACGATTGGCAGTTTTTCAATAATGGATTGCCCACCTTCTAACTCGCTGATCTTTTTTGTCACGCTCTTCTCTCCATCCACATAAAGAGCTAACTCAAAATTTAGCGCTGCTGCTTCTCCCTTATTTTCTATCTCCACGGGAATCAAATAGCTGAGCATACCCCCTCCTGCGCCTGGTTGCTCCTCTTTGGTCTGTTTATCCACGCAACCGCATAAAATCAAAGCGACACATAGAATTACAAAAATCAAAATACCCAAAGGTAGTCTTTTCCTTCTCATAGCCCACGATTTCACGCTAAACATGAGCCACGGTATTATTACAAGGATCCCAATGCTGCTCTTCACACTCACACTGGTGGCAGAAGCGGTAGAAGAAGCGCCCTCCATCTGTAAAGTTTTCGCTACCGGCGTTAAAATTTTAACTGACAAATCGGGTTTGCGCATCACATAACCCTCCAAAGCGAAAACATTATTATCCTCGTTCGATTCATGCACTTCTCCCTCAGCATCAATTTCTGCTTTGATGGTATGCACGCCGTGCGTTGCAGACCAAGGAACATCCAATTTCTTAATCCCGCTGGCATCCATATGAATAACCCCCGAGTAGATTACTGATTCGTCGACATAGACCTTCAACACAAAATCATCCTCGTATAATTTACCGTAATTGTTTACGACTGCAGTGAACATGCTCTCTCCTTCGGTTAGATTTTTTGGCAGAACGAGCTCGACGGAAAAATCCGGCATTGCTTTTTCCGTAGTTTTATGCCGAGCAATAAGAACAGTAAGAACCGGATGAAGATAATGTTCACCCTCACGGTTGCCCTCGTCATCCTCTTCTATTTTACCATCACCGTTGATGTCTTTTCCCCTGAGGAAAAGAACACTATTTTCTGCCTGTATATATCTCGAAACGTCAAATGTCTTGAGGTCAATGCCGTAAGTTTTGTCGTCCCCGGAGTTAGCTACGTCATTTCCGCCTATGCTATGCCCGTTAAACTC
>QMVO01000207.1 GCA_003661125.1 Methanosarcinales archaeon | reverse complement strand
GCAACTTGGCTTGAGAAACAAAGGTCATTTGGGTTCGGGTGCCGATGCAGATGTGGCAATATATGATATAGGAGAAGATACAAAAGCAGAGGAGTCTGAGAAGCGACTGAGCAGTTGTGAGTATCTTTTAAAAGGTGGGGAAGTAGTAGTATACAAAGGGGTGTTGAATAGCGATAGTGGCAGAGTAAGGAAAAAGAGATTTTATTTTGAAGTTGGGGAAAAGGTATTAGGGAAAGCAAAAGAGAGGCACCGCGAAGTGATAGAGAGGATATGTAATAGAAGGTCGTTTAGAGCAGAGCATCTAAGGGTGGATGAATGGTTTATTGATGTGAGCGAGGGTATTTGAAAACATTTCCTGCGGGGACAGCAACTTCTATTCGCACGGTGGATGCGATTTCACCTTTCTCTACCCCTTTTACAACACCTTAAATCCGATTCCTCACACTTATTTTCGTAAAAATCGCCTCCCAATCTATTTCATCCTGCGCTACGCTATTCAAATGCCGGAATAGAAAGCTTTTCCGCTGCTTTTAATATAGAAGAAGAGTTACGAATTTCCGCGAGCAGCCGCGCTCGCCCTTCACCTAATATCGCTTTCCCTTTGAATCAATCCACTGCTTATGCCCTGATTCGTATTTTCTCTTCACCTCTTTATTCCTTTGACAACTTTTATATCGAATGGTATATTTTTGCATATCGATGGAAAAAATAAAAATGGAAGGAAGAAAATTTTTGGTATTGGGGATAGTGATTGCAGTAATTGCGTACGTAGCAGTAACAGCCCTTTACACCCCCCCTGTGGAAGCACAACAAGTCCAAACACTCAAAATCTTCCACGCCGGAAGCTTAGCAGTGCCTTTGGAAGCAGCAGAGAAGCAGTTCGAAGCTTTGCATCCGAACATGGACGTGCAGCGTGAGTCAAAGGGCAGTATAGCGGCGATAAGGCAGGTAACAGATGTTGGAAAGAGAGCAGACGTGGTTGCATCTGCTGATTACACGCTTATACCAAGCATGATGTATCCCGAATATGCGGATTGGGTGCTGAGATTCGCAACAAACGACCTTGTGCTTGCATACAATCCGGAGAAGAGCAGTTATGCCGATGAAATCACGCCTGAGAACTGGTATGAGATTCTTCGTAAAGATGGCGTAGTCTTCGCCTTCTCAAATCCGAATCTCGACCCTTGCGGATACAGAGCGGTAATGGTTTGTCAACTTGCGGAGCTGCATTACGAGGATGAAAAGATATTCAACGATTTGATTCTCAACAACACGGCAATTACGATAAGCAAGGAAGAAGATGGCACGTATTTGATAACTACGCCGGAAGATTTGAAGCCAAATACAGAGAAGGTATGTATAAGACCAAAATCGGTCGAACTCGTGGCATTGGTCGAGGAAGGTGGGCTTGACTACGCATTTGAGTACAGAAGCGTTGCCGTTCAGCACAATTTAGCGTTCGTGGATTTGCCAGAGCAAATAGATTTGAGCAAGGTGGAGTTTGCAGATTTTTACAAAAAGGTTAAATTGGAAACCGTGGATAGGAAGATAAAAACAGGAAAACCTATTGTTTATGGTATAACCGTGCCGAAAAATGCGCCAAATCAGGAACTCGGGCTGGAGTTCGTGAAATTTGTGATAGGCGATGCAGGGCAGAAGATTTTTGCAGATATGGGACAGTCGCCAATTGTGCCACCAGAAGGAAGCGATAATTTGCCGGAAGAGCTGAAAAGTTTAGTATATGTTGAGTCCGCAAAGCCGAAACCGACACCTACACCAAGTCCAAAGCCAACATCAGTACCGACACCGAAAACACCGGGTTTTGTAGCTGTATTTGTCGTTGCTGGGATATTAGCAATTGGATATCTGGTAAAACGGGGATGCGACTTATTTTTTCGCTGCCACAAAAAATCCTGATGGTAAATACGTGTTTGGCAATTGGGACATGCATGAATGCTTAGCCGAAGAATACTGGCACTATTTTGGGGTCTATCCTTCCTCAAAAGGGCTATCTGTAAAATGGGTTGATTTGGTGGCGATATATTCTTCAGCACAAAGTTGTTGACAGGGATAGTGGGAATAGGCGTGTATTCGGCGCTGATACGGAACTGCCAATGGCATTACGTGTTCGTCCTATAGATTCTGAGGAATTAGACTCTGTGTGGCACTTCCACAAATGAAAATATGCCCTGTTGCCATTCCCTTTGAGTCCGGAAAACTTCTTCCACAAGATATTCTATTTTATTCCCTTCTTCATCTGGCATCTTTAAACCCTGATGCATTTTAAGCGACCACGACGCAAGTTCAAGATGACGATTGTCATTAGGGTTAAACCGTGGTAAACTTAACTGCTCCATCACCTTTTTACTCAATCCACGTTTGCTCTTCCCGCTTCGAGCACTTAAAAACTTACGAACGAGTTCAGAGTTAAGCACCGCACATACAAAATGTGCTTCCTCTTTCCTGTCCAGGGGGATAAAATAAATCGTTCCATCGGGAATAGGCAACTTATCACCAACCAGCCTGTCTCTAACGGTGCTTAGCACCACAAATTCCGGTTTGAATCCCAAACCACACCAACAAACTTTATACGGCTTCCATGTATATGTTCCAAGTCCAAACAAGCCATAAAACGGTTTTTGTCTAAAAATACGCGACTTCCGAGCCGTAAAACGGTCTTTAAATCGTTCGAGGTATTTGTAAGTTAAAGGGAATACTCTCGCCAGTTTCTCCTCATTATCCTCTCCAGCTTTACGCTGTGGAATAATCGCATAAGTATATCCCTCAATTTTCCACGCACTGATGTGTCTTGGCTGCAAGAAAGGGTAAACTGCCTCAGTTTCTACTTCATACACTTCCTTATCCTCCTCCTGAATTCGCTGAATGATTAATCTATCTCCATCCCGTTCAATTGGGCGAACAATAAGCACATCGGCAACATCGTGTTTGAGTCCATGACGAATCTCATAAACACAGTTCCCTTCCATGAATTCTGTTTCTTTTAAATCCGGCGTCAGAACGACCCAAGAGGATGTAATATCTCGGTCATTCGAGGGTTTTGCCTCGCCCTTCTCTACAACTATCTCGCCATCACTTTTCGACCATGTCTCGTAAGGCACGGGATAAACGGTTTTAGTTCCTCTCTTTAGCACTATTATCGCTGTTTCATTTCCAATTCCAAAAGGATTCACTTCCCGCAAATCCGCTACTTCTTTAACCCCCAACCGCACATCCTCTCGAACATGACGTATGGAAAAACGGCGGAACGTCTTACCTGAAACATTTGTCAATAAAGGCTGTTTGATAATAAAACTGCATAAACCACCTTCTTTTAAATAGCGGTGAATCGTAACCAGCGTGAAAGTTACCAGATAGTCATCGTTACTGTGTCCTAATTGTGCCTCTTGCCCATGAAAGTCGAAAAGAGCATATTCTGGCAGTAACTCCAGCTCTACCTGTTTTCGATACCCACCTGGAAGAGAGTTCCAGCTAATCCACGGTGGATTACCCACAAGATAGTCACACCCATCGGGTAATAAACTGTCTATATCATCAAACTGACCGCTTGCAGGTCGTTTGAAAACCGTATCATAATGCAAGACAGGAATTTTGACATCAGGAAGAGGAAGCCCGAATTTTAAAGCAAGCCAACAAACCAGGTTCAGTCGTGCTGTCAGGACACAAAGCGGGTTGATGTCACAGCCAACAACTGTCCGCAAGATGTCATTCAACACTTCTTCTTGCGATTCATCTTTGTTAGCTTGATATTTCATTTCAGCAGCAGCGAGAAGAAACACACCCGAACCGCATCCGGGGTCTAATAAAATGCTTTTTAAATCACCTCTAAAATCACTCATTTCAATTGTTCTCTCCGCTAACGAATAAGGGGTGAAGTATTCGCCGAGGTCATGCCTGATTTGATGTGGTATTATTTCTTCGTATAAATTTGTCAATAGATTCGCCCAGGATGATACTGAGTCCCTGAGTTGATTTGCAAGGGAAGTTGCCAACCGCATAACGGGGTGGAATGCTTTGCTGGTCTCTTTTTCGTCATAAACGGAGAGAAATCCATCGCCCCACAGTTCTGGAAGAAGGTTGTGTACTCCCCATCGCTCTCGATAAAAATCGGGGCTTGTAATGCATTTAAGAACCTTGTGAATTGAATAGTGATTCGCAGGTTAGATTTTGTCCAGGCGGTAGAAAACAACACCTCGTGCCAAAACCGCATAGAG
>QMVO01000206.1 GCA_003661125.1 Methanosarcinales archaeon | reverse complement strand
ATGTGTTTTCACAGTTCGTGCGGGATCGGGCTATAAAGTGCCGAGGTGGTGAGAAGAAGAATTGCTTTTTATATCTGTGCGGGGAATATTATCTGTTGTTGGGTAATTGTTGGACAGCCTCTATAATATGTAAAGTTATCTTTTTTTGGTGACGGGACACTTGTGGCACGTAAAAAGCGCCGGTTAACACCTTCTCATCACCCTTCATGCTTTCGATAAAAATCAAACCCTTTCGCGAACTTTCTTTCTATCTGCACGCGATATTACATCCCCAGTTCTCTTTCCTTCTCTATTATCTCCGTTTCTTCTATCGTCCCGTATTCCTCATACATTCTTATCACGAGCGCGAGGGCAACCGCGGTCGTAGCAATTGCTACTACAATCGCCGTCAGGATAAGCACATGCGGCAATGGATTCACGTATATTCCTTTATATCCTTCTATCACGATTGGTTCTGTTCCCCCGGTTATATCTCCCAGCGAGATGTAGAAGAGGAATATCGCGGTTTGAAATATACTTAGTCCAATGACCTTCTTTATCAGGTTGTCCTTTGCAATCATCGCGTAGAAACCGATGAGCATGAGAATTATGGAAACCCAGTAATTATATTTTGCAAATATTTCCTCGATCAACCATTCCATCATTTTTATTCTTGCTCCTTTTTCCCCCTTCTTTCTTCCTCACTTTCTTCTCTTTTCCACGCAAGATTAAAAAATATCTCTGTGATTACCGCCATTACGGTTATCCCGATTCCTATTTCTACGAGGTCCATTCCCAGAGCTCTTCTCTCTTCAAAATGGACAGGCAGTGGAAGGAAACCATAGTTTAGATACTGCGCGACTCCAAGGCTGAGGATTATGCACAGGAGTCCAACTCCCGTATAGATATACACTCCGAAGCTGAAAAAAGCGGTATTTATAGCTTCTGGAAATCTGTCCCCTGCATTAACAATACCAAAAGCGATGACTAATAAGACGAAGGAAGAGCCAAAAATCACGCCTCCTTGAAATCCCCCCCCTGGTCCACCCGCGCCATGTATTATCACATACAATGCAAACAACTGGATAAAGGGTACCATCAATCTCGATATTGTATCTACAATGACATCTCTTTCTTTGCCTTCTCCTCTATCACTATTTTCCGTGTTCAAAGCTTCCTCCCCTCCGGTCTTTTTCCTCGCCTCCTCAACAATAATAAAACAGACACGCCGGCGGTAAAAATAACGGTGGTCTCACCAAGCGTATCATAACCCCTGTAATCAGCAAGAATATAGGTTACCATATTCGGGACTTCCGTCTCCTCATGACCTTCCTCTATATATCTAATGATAGGTGCATACCGGAAAACAACCAGGTTAGCACCCTCTTTTTTAATAAAGTAATATTTCTGCTCCTTTGGGTAAAAATCCTGTTGTTTCTCTTCTGGAACGAGAAAGAAGTCCCATTCTCCTTCTTCGACAGACTCAACCCGGGTAGGTAGCGGTAATCCTCTCTCTGCTATCTTATCCGCTAAACTCTTTGGGATAACTCCCTGGTTCAGATTATCCTCTAACCCGTTGGCATCCATGCTGAACAACTTTATATACCTATTAGGAGCGGAATAAGGGTCACCAAAGTCAGGTATATCTTCCGCAACATATATGAATAGGGCACCTAAAACGATTACAAATAGCAGTGCCGATAGTGATATTAATTTCATTTCTTCTCCCACCTCACCGTTCTGGATAAAGCGGCGATTAAGAAAGCAGTTGAAGCACCGGCGCCGACAGCAGCTTCTGTAAACGCTACATCCACCGAATGCATCTGCACCCAGACCATCGCCATCAGGAAACTATAAGCACTCAGTAACATGATCGCACTCAAGAGATCCCTCACGGTTATCGCTGCTATTGCAAGCAGTACAATCAAAGAGAGCAGTATGAGGTCAATAAGGGGTATCATTTTTATTTGTTTATCTCCTCCTGTTTCTGCCATTCAAAATAATAGTATAAAAAGCTGTCGTTTTTTTATTCACCATTCCATAAAAACGCCAGCCACTTTACTTTGCATCGTTTTGTCCACCAGAAGCGCATCAGCGGGCTTTTTCGCAATTGCATGCACCCAGAACTTGCCCCTTTCTGGCTCTACCAGTATGGTTATCGTTCCCGGGGTTAAAGTGATAGAATTAGCGAGGGTAACGAGAGCGAAATCGCTTCGTAGCGAAGTATCAAATTCTATTATGCGCGGGTCAATCGGCATCTTTGGATGTAGAACACGATATGCGACATCGAAGTTCGCAAGTACTATCTGCCACAATTCCCACCAGATATAAATAGAGAACCTGAAGGACTTCGAAAGCATTTTCTCTCCCTTTCCCCTCACGAGCAGGTCATGAGAAATAAAAGCTACGATTGCACTGCATATTATACCTGCTATGATATGGAATGCGTCGAAGATGCCGGATAAGAGAAGCCAGAACAGAATCATGATGCAAAACGTTACGAGTATCCCAAATCCCTTTCCCGATTTAGCGTTCATCTTCTTTCCCCCTTTTTCACATCCTCGCATCTCCCTTTTTCCAGGGTTTCACACCCGTCTTATATGCTGCCTTCATTATCGCATGTGTCGCTGTTGGATTGGCGAGGAAAATGAACACAATTAAAAATATGAGTTTCACAGGTACGAGCTTTACTGAGAGAGGAGCTTCAGGTAGAAGGTAGACATAATTGTAGATATGGTCTAATAGCAAACCGACGATTATAAGGACCTCTCCAAGCGTATCGCACTTCCCGGTGGCATGCAGTCGCGTGTAAAAATCGGGCAATCGCAGTAATCCAATTACGCCGGTGAACATAAAAAAAATGCCCGCGGCCAGAAAAAATGTCACAATCACATCTATTACGACCATACCTCACCCCTCTCTAAATATTTTGCGAAGGCTAAAGTGCCTATGAAGTTTAGGATTGCGTAGAGGAGCGAGATGTCAAAGAACAGAGGTCTTTCGAAATAATAGCCGATGATAACCAGGAGAACGATGGTTTTAGTCCCTATTACGCTCACCGCAGCCACGCGATTGAAGACGCCGGGACCAAGCACTGCTCTATATAAAGACAGCAATATCGTGAATGCGATTAGCAGAGCGATAGCTAAAAATATTTCTATCATTTTTTGCTGGTTTTGGTTAATTCTTGATTGAAGGGATTATAAATAACTTTCGGAATTATTCCGAAAGATGGACTGATGTTCTGCAGCGAAGCACATCTGGATTTTATCATATTGAAGGCGAATTTCATGCTTGAAAGGGGAAAAGAGAAGTTGAAGAGGCTTGCTTTCTCTTAATACGTCCAAAACCGGAGGTAAATCCCATAACCATGCGACTTTTATCCAAAATCCTTGTATAACCTCAGAATGATATATCCCCTGCACATCCTCTACTTGCCTCTCGTATCGCCCCTTTTTTAAAAGGAAGAAATCAGTTCTCCTCATCACAGGGTCAATTATCCAGTATTCTTTTACACCTCCGACTTCGTATTCCGCAAATTTCTCACCTCTATCCCTCAACCGGCTTTCCTCGGATACTATTTCAATCGCGAGGTCCGCGGGACCGTCGAGATAGGTGTGCTTGAGCATACCGAGATTTTCATTTCTGAGAAAGATGATATCAGGCGCTCTACCAGGCAAATCTGGTCCGGTCTTCATCTGAAAAGGGGCTGAACGTATGACACCCAACTTTTTGCCTCTACATAAACACGGAGCACCGAAGTAAGCCAGTCGGATAAATCTTGATGCGCGTCCGATGCTGGTGAATATCTCTCTATCTTCCCATCTACCCATTCTGCTAAGGTATCTTCATCACAGAAATCCAGAAAGTCTTCATAACGTATGTATCCTTTCTCTCTTGCGTCCTTCTTCTCCATTTCAGTTACGCCTTAGCCTTATAATATTACCAATGCCTTATAATATTATTAATACTAATAGAAATAGAATTTACTAATAGAATTAATTTCCGCTCTCCCTCTCCTACTCTTATTTATTTATAAAGGAAGTTTTAGCTAAGCACGGGAGGGTTTCATGGCTTGACGTTTGAAGCTCAGAAGAAGAAGGCGGTTGAGAGATTGCGGATAAGGGGCGCAGATGAAGAAATAGCCCCGATAATAAACAGGATAAACAACTTTGACGATTTCTTTACCACGAGTAGCTGTTCTGGAAGAATCGTTTTGATTTGTTTGCCGGAGATAGGGGCGAAACGAGAAGCGAAGTT
>QMVO01000205.1 GCA_003661125.1 Methanosarcinales archaeon | reverse complement strand
TGTTCCGGGTCTTTCAAGCGACTTCAATACGTTCTACACGTCGTTAGAGGACGCTTTAAAACTCGGTGATTTAGTTAAATCTTTCAATAAGGGGCGTATAGTCATCTTAACGGTGAATATGCCTATACCATGCCCTGGAGCTCCGGGGAAGTTCGCTATACTGTTAGATGCATACTTGCGATATATCAGAGGTGAGGAAGTACGAAAGAACGTTGAAATCAGTTTCTTGTGGCCCATTGGACTCATAGGACCACCGGCATATAACGAAGTAGCAAGTTCAGTGTTTGAAGAGCGAGGGATTGAAGTAACGAGGAATTTCGGTGTTAGTGAAGTAGATGCAGATAGGAAGGAAGTCGTGGGGGCAGATGGCGAAAGGATAAAATACGACCTCCTGATTACAATACCGCCGCACAAATGCACACCGGCGTTAGTGGATTCCGGGATAACAGATGAGAAGGGATGGATACCGATAGATAAATACACGTTGCAGTATCGAGGAGCAGCAGGAAGCTATGATGAAGTTTATGCTTTGGGAGATGCGGGTCCGGCGGAGATTATCAAGACGGGCATAGGCACACACTACCAGGCATTGATCGCAGGTCAGAACCTGATAAATGACATTCGAGGAAATGGGAAGGGCATAAAAGTGTCATATATAGGGGAACTGGGCTGCCCCTATGTAGGAGCCAGGTATACACCTTCTACAAGAGGAGAAGCATACATTGCCACCTGGAGTTATGGTATGCCGCTTGAACCTTTCAAGGCAACAAAACTCGGCTGGTTCCTCTATCGCATGTATTACTACATATATTGGGATGCCGGTATTAAGGCACTTATGTAAATGTAGAAAAGGAGGTGAAAAATAGGGAAAAATGACAGAAGAGAAGATGGTAAAAGAAAAAGAGGCACTCGTGCTTGAATTGGAACCTTCAGACCTCGATACCTTAGCAGAGATATTAAGCACCATCAAGTTTCTGCGAAATTTTATGAATGACCAGATGTTGCACGACGTATCGGAAATTATGTCTGCGCTGTTCAAGTTGACGAACGCAATGGCGAGCACTGATTTGGTTGATATAATGGAAAGAGGCTTACAGGACCCCGAGCTGGATAAGGCGCTGCTGAACCCGCCGAAAGTCGGTACCTGGGGGCTAATCAGGGCGATGAAGGACGAGGAAGTGCGAAAAGGGATGGGAATAATGATAGAACTGCTCAAAGCGATAGGCAGGGCTTCTACTTCTTGATTGAAAAGGCAATTAATACGAGAAAGTGAGAAGTAAGAATTAGGGGGAATATAAGCAGTCCGGAAAGCGGGAGAAAACATCATGAAGAAACTACCGGAAGTAAATGAAAGCTTCGGCTTACCCGAAAGGCGTGAGAACGGTTTTAAACATCCCAGAATCTAAACGAATTGCTGTCGGGATTGGTATTGGATACCCGGATTGGGAGCATCCACTTAATAGCTTGCGGACCGAACGAGAGCCTGTTGAGAAATCGGTTACGTGGCGTGGGATGGCTGAAGAAGGGGAAAAAACAATGGAAGGACTTAAAAAGGAGGAATAAAAATGAATATCCCACAAATCAAAACAAGATTTCGACCTCTGAACGATATGTTATACATGGGGTATGTACCTGAACATTCAGGAGAGCAACAGGAAGAAAATATATAAACCTTTGCTTTTTGTTCGGAAAATCCGAACGTTTTCGATAGTTTTATCAGGGGTTTGAACGAAACTATCAGTGAGCGCCGAGGAGGGGCGCTTTATAAATACCTAAAAAATTTAGGAGGTGAAAAGATGAAAAGGGACAACAGGATGAAAAAATTAACAATAATGGCTCTGGTAATCGGTCTTGCAATGCTCTTGAGTACACCGGTTTTTGCCTACGAACTTGGAATAGCGTGGATTAATGACTATCCGGGTGCAGGAAACGACTTAGACTATTGCGATGATAATGCCATTGGTTTCAAAAATGAACTCAGCTGGTATAGCGTTGATTACGAAGAAAGTGATGGAGATGTATTAGAATCGCATTTTACAGACGATGGCTATAGTCTGGACAAACCTGACGTATCATTCCAGTGTGGACATTCGATAACGCATGACGGACATAAAGCGATTTATCTAAATCCTGATTCCGGGAACCAATATGTTGAATGGGATGAGGCAGATTTTGGCGATTACGATCTCGAATGGTTCGGAACCGTTGCATGCTATCTTCTAAATTCTGACGATGATAATTATTGGATTCATGCTACAGATGGCGGGCTGCACCTGCTCTGCGGATTTAAGACGACTCAAGCACAAAGTCCCAGTAACCTCATGGGTAAAAAGTGGGGGCAGTACTTAGATGACGGTGAAAAGGTTAAAAACGCATGGTTTCATGCCTGTGACGTTACTCAAACAAGTAGTAAGCAAGTCAATGTGATTACTTACGATGATGATTGCTATGATGATTACATCCACGGAAAAGGAGGACCTGCATGCAGTGATCCAACTCCACAAGCGACATTTTGGACATGGTCCCATACATGTTAAGAAAAAATGACGAATAAAAAACTGTTATGCGCTTTGATAATAACGGCACTGCTTATCGGTGTGGGAATGCTATCCTTACCAGGAGAAGAGAAACAAGAATCTCGGTTTTTGATAGAGTCATCGGGGGCATCTGAAGATGCCAACTTGAAAATCAGCTTGAACACAGACCTGCCTGCCCATGTTGAGACAGTTAGATACGAGGTAGTCCAGGGAATAATGGATGACAAAAACGCAAAAGCGTTAGCTGAACAATTCGGAATGAGTGGGGATATTGTACCCCCTGACGACGATGAATATACTCTAAAAGCCTCAAACGATTCAAAGAAACGTAAACTGACAATCTATCCGGAAGGTTCAATAATATACCATGACTATTCAAAACTCTGGGCATTGCCGAAGACTGCTCTTAATCTTCCAGAAAAAGAGGATGCAAAAGATATAGCTATCAATTATCTGACGGGAAAAGGTCTGCTTCCAGAAGATGCGCAAGTTAAAATGGTGGTATCAGATCAATTAAGTAGAAAAAATACATCAACCGGTGAAATCGTAGAGAACAGCGATACAAATTTGCAGGTTATATTTGGCAGAGAACTGGACGGTGTTCCGGTGGTAGGACCTGGATCAAAACTGAAAGTGTACATTGGAGATGGCGGAGAAGTCATTGGAGTACATAAAGTCTGGAGGAAACTTGAAGCATCAGGAACTACCGAGATAAAATCCTCTAAATCCGCATTTGAGGAGTTAAAACAGGGTAATGGGGGTTCAGTACCGCCAGGATACGATAATGTGACTATCGACAAAGTTTATTTGGCATACTATGAAGAAGGTCCGGGAGTGGAGCAAGATTACTTAGAGCCAATCTGGGTTTTCGAGGGACAAGCCTCAAATGGTGATGAGACCATAGAAATAGAATTTATGGTTTCGGCAACAATTGGTCAAAAACAAGTAGTATCAGAGGAGACAGGAGTATAAATCTCCTCTTTTTTATTTTTTTTACTATGGTGTTGATTTGTTTAGGGGTGATGTCTTATTTTAATATCGTGCATAGCATCAATTGCAAAGGATAAAAATATAAGATATAAAGTCCAATAACTTATTCAAAATGGTAGATAAGATAACACTTGATAAGAAAACTCTTGGCGTTCTATCATCAGAGACAAGAGCTAATATCCTCAAAAGTCTTGATATAAGGCGTATGACTGTAAGTGAGCTATCGAGAAGGTTAAATCTTCCCAAATCTACGATTTACGAAAATTTGGACAGATTGGTTGATACGAATTTGGTGAAGAAGAACGACGATGGACGTAAAAGAGTATATTACGAGCTAACAGAAAAAGGAAGAAGGCTGCTCAATCCACATGAAATGACAAAGATAATACTACTTCTGTCTTCTGCGGCACTCAGCTTTATTGGTGGTATTATTGGAATATATTGTTTTATCAAAAGCACCTTCCCAGAACGTGAAGAAGAAGTTACGGGGATTGTGCCTCTCTACGAACCAAAATATTTAATTTTCGGCATGATTCTGCTCTCGCTGGGTGTTCTATTTTTGTATTTGGCTTTCCGCATGCGAAAAAACGATTATAGTTAAGATTTTCGTATCTATTCACCTTTTTTAACTTAATCTGCTGAGGATATATTCTTTTCCGGCGGTGAAGAAGTCTTTATTCTGGATTTTCATTGTTTCTATCACGCTCATCATGATGTCCCTGTTTTTAGC
>QMVO01000204.1 GCA_003661125.1 Methanosarcinales archaeon | reverse complement strand
TTGCAATATGCTCCAAGAGAGGTAAGTTTGTCAAATCAGCCGAGGGTAACTTAAACGCGGGAACTTCCAATTCTTCTATAAAATCCGCACTCTCCTCGTCCCAAACAGATGCTAATAACATTATGCCCCTTTCATTACAATACTCTTTAAGCTCGTACCACGCATCAAAGGGCAGTTCCAATTTTCTTCTGTGCTCACCGTAAGTCTTTCCAAAGCTAGTTGGTCCCAGGTAAGGCATCTTTAACGCTTCACGGGTAAGTATTTTTTCGATGTTGCGTTTTTGAAACTTGACTGCGTCTGCTTTGCAATCTACTGCAACATCTACTAATTTCTTCGCCAATTCAAGGCTGCCGTTGTGATTTACGCCTCCTTCTGCTATGATGAAACAGGGTTCTCCTTCGCCTACAACTTTGTCGCCTATTTTTATTTTTATCTTGGCAGTCATTTTCTTGGTATTCATTTCAACTTTCCTTTCATAATTAGCTCCGCAATAAAAAAGTCAATCGGAATGTCAATATCTACCGACCTTTCCTTTTCCATAACCACTACTTGCATATTGCCACCGACTATCTTTTCTTCGTTCATTATCAAATTTCGTGTGGAGACGAATACTGCACCGTTCATCTTATACAATTTAGGCAGCTCTTGTCTCGCTACCAATTTAATTTCTTTCCCAATAAATGGCATTGCCTCACCATCTTTTATCTGGAGCATCCATTCAGGGCGTTCATCAGTCTCACAAACAGAGACTACCGAGTCCGCGTTTGTCTCTATCAGCTTATTTACCGCTTCATCAATATCGCGGGCTTTACGCAGCGGTGAAGTCGGTTGAAGAGTGACAAGAATATCGGGTCTGTAGTTCTCCATCTCTTCGAGATATTTTATCGCGTGTTTTAGCACCAACTCCGTAGGGACATCTTCCGAGATGTCAGCAGGTCTTTTGAAAGGCACTTCTGCTCCGCATTCCCTTGAAATTCTTGCGATTTCTTCGTGATCCGTAGAAACGATTATTCTGTCCAAGACCTTGCTTTTTAACGCTTCCTCTATTGTAAAAGCGATTAAAGGTTTGCCTACCAACTCCTTTATATTTTTTAGCGGAATACCTTTCGACCCGCCACGCGCTGGAATTAGCCCTACAATCTTTCTTGCATGTTTCCTTTGCTTCATTCTTTCTTTCTTACCCTCCTATTTTGAGACGACTCGTAAATTTTTATTCTGCAAGGGCAACCTTACTTTAGCTCCCACCGCACTCGATTCGTGGAACGCTAGTGCCAATTCAAGCGCTGCTCTTCCTTCTGCCCCGCTGGAAACGCTCTCTTTATTCTGCTCGACGCATTCAATAATCTCCTCAACCGCTTTGACATTGCAGGTAACCGAACTGCTCCACATTCCATTTGACGCAGGTGCAGAAGGAAGTGCAAGGAACGGCTTTAAATCTAACTCTTTATATCCGCCATAATTCTCGCTCTCTTTTATTCCCCACAACTCAAAAGACCTTCCGTTGTCACTGATGCGAATTCTTCCACTCGTCCCCTGAATATCTATTTCAAAGATAAAGTATTTTTTTCGAATACTCCCGTCTACAAACCCGCTTGTCCTATTTTTAAAGCAGAGGAAACCTGTCCCGCAGGGGTCAGTGGTGCTGAAATTTTCACTTGGCTTCACAGCAACAAAATCAGCAGGATTAATATCTTCTACACTACCAAAGACCCATTTCACATCGCCTACCAAAAACCTGAAAATATCCAAAAGATGCGTTCCCATCATCAATAATCCAGATGTGTAATGTCCAGTTATTGACTCGGTGTCGCCAATTTCACCACTATTTATGAGTTGATTTATGTGGCGATAATAAGGGTTCCACCGGCGTGGATAATTGATAATCAATTTCACACCGGATTTATTGCACGCCTCTATCATTTTGTCTGCCTCTTTTAAACTCGTTGCAATCGGCTTTTCACAAAAAATCGCACTCACTCCTGATTTCGCTGCTTCAACAACAACTTCAGAGTGCGTGGGTGTGGGCGTGCAGACACTTACGATCTCCAACGACTCTTTGTCAAGCATTTTTTTATAATTTTTATACACTGATTTGACATTCCATCTCTTTGAGAATGCACGGAGTTTTACAGCATCAAAATCCGACGCTGCTGCAATCTCTGTTTCGGATACAGCGTTGTACACACCAGCGTGGGTGCAAGGATGCTCCCTTAAAGGGTCATCCTCAAAAAGACTTGCAATCCTGCCACAGCCGATTATCCCAACTCTATATTTTTCGCCGCTATTCTTTTTTTTCATCGTTTATTTTTTACTGGCGTAAGCAACCACCCTATCTCCTCGCCTAATAAAATAAGCGAACAGTGATAAACCGAATCTTCCTCCCATTCCTATGATCCTGTGCAGAAAAGATTTTGACACCCACTTAGGCACATTTAAAGCATACCCTGGCCAATAATAACTTATCTTGTGAATTTTATATCCTTCTCGATTGAGTATATATTCTAAAGACTTTTTGGTAGGCATACTGGCAGCATTAAGTCCAAGTCTTTGCGAAAAATCTTTACTAATAAAAAAGAAGTAAATACTTGTAGCAACAGAAATATTTATATACAGGCCTCCACCAGGCTTGAGGTAAGTATTTAATAAATCAAATGTTTGATGTAAATTTGGCATATAATAGAGTGTTCCCCTGAAGCAGATAAGGTCAAAACTATGATTCTCCAAATCTGATGGAATTCCTCCTGCTCCTAATTCAAATCTCCCAACATGTAAATCTAACCCCTCTTCTTTCCCGAGTTCTACCAAATCTCCTTTAGGTTCAATCCCTGTTGGATTTGCACCAGCCCGCTTTAGAGCAAGATCAAACGCCCCTTCTGCACAGCCAACATCAAGTACTCTTCCATTTTGGAACACCTGCGGGAATATTTGTTTGATTTTTTCTACCTCTCGTAAAGTGTGTCTGTCGATATTGACTAATTTATTTTTCCATTTGGCAATATCTATCTTCTCCTCGTTGTATCTCTTGAACATAGCAATCTGCCCCTCATGATTCATTCTTGGATATAA
Organism: Methanosarcinales archaeon; assembly: GCA_003661125.1. GTDB lineage: Archaea > Halobacteriota > Syntropharchaeia > Alkanophagales > Methanospirareceae > QMVO01. The sequence goes on along the minus strand of QMVO01000204.1, from coordinate 1,191 downwards.
ACGGTATAAGCCGCAGGTATTGCATTTTACTACTACTTGTGGTTTTTTTGCAATTTCTGTGTAGTTAGCAGAATCCTGGCAGTAGGGGCAGTCTTTTACTGTCATATATTCCTGGAAATTATGATCCCAAAACACCTCTTTGACCATTCTTATTTTCTTCTCCTAATTCTCCTAATCTTTATTAATCGTTCTAAATTCTTGAAGTCGCTCCTTGTTTTCAATAATTTTCGTGAATGCTGCAACAATGTCTTGCATATCTCGTGTAGTAGCAGGAGGTCGGATTAAATAAAATGCTATCACCTTCTCGCACAGTTCTTCTGTTACCGGGCACAACCCCTTCTCATAAGCTACACTCCCTTCTACACTCCCTTCTACCCCTCCGTTGTAAAAGCCACATCTAAAAGGACAGCCCCTTTCACCATAAACAATCCTCTCCTTGAAAATAGGATTTTCATACAATGGTCGTGGATGTCCTGCCCAAACCGGTATTCCTTCTGCTTCTAAAGCCCAGACAAGCGTATCTTTTGGTAAATTTATCACCTCTCTTTCATAAGTCGTAGCATAAATATGAAATATGTGTTTTGCGTGTGGTTGGCAATAAGGAGGATTAATCCCTTCAATCTCAGAGAGTTTTTTAGTTAGATAATTTGCGTTTCTAATTCGTATCTCGTTGAAATTATCCAGTTTCTTCAGCTGCTCGATTCCTACCGCGGCTTCCATCTCGGTCATCCTATAGTTCCAGCCCAAGATGTTTGCAAGATATTCCCTAGGCTGGCCCTCCATAAATTGCTCCCCGTGATTTCTTATTAATCTACAACGGTGTGCAAGTCTTGAATCGCTGGTAAGAATCATTCCGCCTTCACCAGTAGTCATATTTTTTGTTTTCTGAAAGCTAAAAGTTGCAAGATGCCCAAAAGTTCCCACCTTCTTCCCTTTGTACAACGCACCCGGCGCTTGTGCACAGTCTTCTATAACAGTTAAGCGACGCCGTTCCGCTATTTCAATTATTGAATCAATTTCTGCAGGATGTCCCAAGAGATGCACAGGAATAATCGCTTTTGTTCGCTCTGTTATAGCATCTTCAACTTTTCCCGGGTCTAAATTAAATGTTAGTGGGTCGACATCTACAAAAACAGGAATCGCATTGTTCATCAACACACTCGTAGCTGTAGAAGTAAATGTGTAAGGTGG
>QMVO01000203.1 GCA_003661125.1 Methanosarcinales archaeon | reverse complement strand
TGGATACAACCATGTTGGTGATAATATACAAAACAGAATCGAAAAAGGAATTGATCTCTTGCTAAAATTCAAAAGAATAGGTCATGATAAGGAAAGTATCTGGCGTTTACAATAACAATGCTTGTTTTTTATTTGAACATGTCTGTCCATTAATGCGCGACTCACCCAGTTGGCTCAAACCATTCCTCTTTAAAGCCTACCACTTTTCCAGACTCTGCATTCACTTGTGCTTTAAAGTGCTTTTCTCCTCTTAATTCCCTTGAGTATCCTCTTCTGAATGCAGCAGCTTCGGCTTTTTCCATATCAACCAATTTCCCCTTTAGCCATGATAGTCACTTCTAATACTTCTAATTATATAGATTAGGTAATTTTACATACCTTAATATTATGTATAAGTATAAGTTCTGTGGAATTTAAAAGGCGAGAATTCCACCCCTCCTCCCTCATAAAATTTCGTGAACCACTCATAGAAATGCAGCCTGATGGTATGGATACCAGCCATTATCGCCTCAAGTATTACCACAATAGCAGTCCCGAGTATGAACACGACCGCGGCTATCACGGGTCCTATCGTTGGATTTATCTGCAAACACATGAAAGTTAGAAGAATGAACACCTCGATTAACGCTGCATGACACAATGCTAAAGCGAGTATCCTGCCATAAGAAACGATGTTGGCAAGAAATCTGAAGAAGTTCTCCAGCAGTGCATCTATCACGCCATCTATAAGGATAATGAGGTAGTCCATGATTGCCCTCTTCTCCTTCGTTTCCCCGTTACTGTTTTCCACGCCTCCCCCACGCTTCAACTCGGAAACGATCTTGAGTCCAAACAGCAAAAGAATAGGGAGCATGATGAAAATTACAACGCCTGCTTTCAGCTCGAGGAGCCGGATGCCGAATAAAACGAGTAAGAAATAAAGAGCGCCGGACAAACACCAGATTTTTACAAATCCTCGTATCACCTCCAATATGTTTCTGTCAGAGAAATTGGATATCACGTTGAAGAGCAAGCCAATACCCATGTGCAATGCCCCTATCAACATGGTCAGCACGAAAAAGAGTTTAATATCCTCTATCGGTTCAAATGGATTCCATGTGATAATAAGCCACTCAGGAACAACCACACCTTCTACTGAAGCCCCAATCAACTTTGATGCATGGTGGCTAAATCCAAAGAATTCGCCGAATAATGCGCCGGCAGCCAATGAACAAAGCCCGCATAGCATGACAATTATGCCCATTTCCCTCATTCCTTTTCCCAGACCCTTAAAGCGGGTCAATGCCAAGCCGAGCAAAAGTATAAAAAAGCCATGCCCTATATCAGGGAACATAAGACCGAAAAGAAGGGGGAACATTATAGCAGTAATTAGCGTTGGGTCTATATCCTTGTATGATGGGTGTCCATACATCTTAATTACGGATTCAAAAGGCTTTACTATTCGTGGGTTGTTCAGCAAAGAAGGCACTCGCGCATCGTCTCGCTTTGGCTCTCTCACTTCTACGATAGAAAATCCGCCGGTCTCTTCGTTTATCCCAGCTATTACATCCTCTACCTTTTCTTTAGGTGTCCAGCCTTCGATAACTCGCACTCGTTCGCTTTTACCGAAAAGAACCTTTACCTTTGCCTTGTTTTCCTCTATTTGCACTAGCTCTTGCATCACGAGCATGTCTTTAAACTTTTCTCTTCTTAGTTCCTCTATTTCTCGTTCCTTATCCTTTATTTCGCTCTCCAGCCTCTTTATCCTTGTCTCCGATTCCGCTATCGCGTCCTTTGTAGAATCGGGAATGTCTTCCGGAGACTGCCAACAATCGAAGTCCAACCGCATCAGCGCCCTATTCACTTCCTCTTTATCCTTTTTTAAGGTTACAATCATCGCAAAAGCCCCCTCTTCTCCCTCATCTATCCTCTTCGACATCACGAGGTGATTTTCCCCGGATATCGATTCAAGAGTGTTTCCCAACTCTTCTAAATTACTGCTCGGCAACTTTCCCGCATACACCGCGATAAATTCATGCTCACCTACGAAATCTAAATCAACGCCAAAATCTTCTAATATCTTCAATATCATCAACAGTTGCTTTGTATTTGATAATTCTTCTTTTAAGGTCGCATTCTCACTTATTAACGTGGTTACCGTGTGCTCTAATTCACTAAACTCTTTCTCTATCTCTTCTAACCCTATCTCCTCCACCCTTGCCTTCGCTCCTTTTTCTTCTTCCGGTGCTTTAAACAGCATCTCCCTCAAGCTCTTTTTTCCCTCTGTCTGAGGTCGTAACAAAGCTATCAGGTTATCTATCCGTGCCAGGAGTTCAGAGCTTCTTATTAATACCGCATCAGCCTTTGAAGGTTCTATTAGCCCTTCCCAATCCTCTAAGAATTCCTTTATATCTGTAAGATGAACGGAGCCCAAGGCATCAATTCTTTTGATTACCCCGTCTATATGGTCATTTAGGGTAACAATTCTCAGTTCCCTCATCTCCACAGGCTTCAGCATCTCCCCTATCCCTACTTTACACTTTAGTTATCAGGTAAGTTTTAAGCTATTTGTGATATAAAATTTAAATATAGGTAAAAAAAAGCAGGTGTTTTTTTTCTGAGATGAAACGTAAGTGGCTAAATATTAATAGAATCATGCGCAAGGAGAAAATACCGTCCTCAGTGGCATTCGATGAAATAGATAACTGGTTAGGGGTGGCATCGAAATCGCTATTTCATGGTCTGAGCACAAATGCCCACCAGTCATATAAAGAGATAAGTAATATATGCGAGAGGCTTAAACAGCACGTCTCCGAGCTTCAGGACGCCGAACCAGAGGAGAATATGCCAGCGCAGATTGCAAAAATTGGGTTGTTAAACCGCGATAAGATGGTAAAAAATCTTTACTCGCTGACTGAAAAAATGTTGATTCCTGCGCAAACCAATTATAAAGCAGTCTTGTCTTTTTATGAAGCAACTACATCCAGCATCAATTTTATTTTTCACAAATCATCCAAGACAATCTACTATGTTCGCTCACTGTTTCCAGAGGAGGTTAAGGAACTCGTAGCGGACTTAAATCAATTAAAAACCGTGCTTGACCAACTTATCACGCCCATAAAGGGAAAAGAAAGTCAGATTTTGAATTTAGAACAAGTGCCAGGGCTGGTAGTAGATATAAAAGAGCTGAAATTAAGGATAAAAAAGGAAAAAGAGAACGTTTGTGCTTTAGAAGAAGAGTGTTCAGTACTCGAAGGGAAAATCGAAATAGAAGGGAAAAGATTAAGTGCGATTGAAGAACAGGAAGAATGGATGCAGTTCAAAGAGCTCGAATCCGGATTGTTTTCCCTGGAGAAGGAATTAAATGCGCTCGAATCGGATGTCGGCAAATTATTCTATCCCATTAACAAAGCACTTCACCTATTAAAGAAGCAGGACGAAACTGGACGGCATACTCTCACTCCTGAAGAGAGAAGAGCAGTATCTTCTATCCTGTTCTCCCCTATTCGAGCACTTGACGAAGATATAATCAAATTTCTACTCTCTATAAGGAATGTAATCGAAGGAGATGTCTCTATCCTGAAGGAGCGAAAGCGAGATACGGCACTGAAATGGATAGACCATCTGTTAAATAGCGAGTTATCCCTGATAAAAGAAAAACATGATGAGTTACAATCGAGAATTGAAGAGGTCAAAGGCAAGATTTCCAATATGTCAATACTCAAGGAAAAAGAAGAGGTCGAAAGATCAATTATTTCGGCTAAGGGACAACTAGCTCGTTTACAGGAAGAAATAGAGCGAACAAAAAAACACGTGGGTTCGTTGAAAGAGGAACTTAGAGAGAAAGAGGTTTTTTTATTGGAGGTTTTGGAAGAGATAGCAGGTAAGAAGATCGATGTGGAATTTGATTAGTACTAACCTCAGGTTCTGATATAAAGACCCTTCATCTTTTTATGTTATAAACCAGAATATATGCTATTGACATATGTTATGAACATATGTTGAAAGCGAAAAATGGGAATAGGAGGTGAAAACAAAAAATGAAAAAAATAGCGCTTTGGGTCATTGCAGCGATTCTTTTCTCTTTAGTATCGGCAAGCAGCGCCTCAGTCAGTTTTTCTTACACCGCAGATACGTCAGGCAGGTTGATGGTGGGTGAGGACTATCGTTTTAATACTCATGCCAATCCTATCGTGGGAAGTCGCTATTCACTCGACCTGACTGCAAGAAATAGCGAAATCGCAAGCTGTATTCACGACTTCTCGGTAGAAGACCGCGAAGTC
>QMVO01000202.1 GCA_003661125.1 Methanosarcinales archaeon | reverse complement strand
ATATGATCAGATATTGGCAATAGTACATCTACTAGATTTGCAAGGATTGTTTGTCCTGTTTGATCGGAAAAAGGATGAGTTATTATAGCCACATTGAACTTTGACTGCATCATCTTTTAAGCACATTTCTCCGATACCATTCTATATACCTTCTCACTCCTTCCTCAAAGTCCACCTTTGGCTCCCAGCCAAGTTCTCTTTTAGCTTTCTCTGCCGAAACAACTTTTCCCTCAAAGTCACCGGGTCTCCCCTTCTTATACTCAATCTTCACATCTCCTATCAATTTTTTCACCGTCTCCGCAACCTCTTTCACTGTTATCGGTCTCATGCCTTCCAGATTATATGTTTGATTCTTTGCAATGTCTTTAAGCGCAGCAACATTCCCCTCCGCTAAATCCTCAACATAAATAAAATTCCTATACTGCGAACCATCGCCAAAAATCGTTAGCGGCTCGCCATTTAATGCCTTTCTTACGAAAGTCGCTATCACCGTTCCACCTCTTGCTCTTGGTCCATAAGGAATACCATAACGCAAGATCGTGAAATTTTGCCCGTATAATTTCTGATAACTGTGGCAGTATAATTCCGCAGCAATTTTTGAAGACGTATATACGTGGTCAGCTTTTTCGATATATAGCGGCGTGCTTTCGTCCACCTCCTTTTCTGAAGATAAACCATACACCCAGACCGTGCTCGCAAGAATAACTCTATCAATTTCATTTCTCCTCGCCGCTTCTAATACGTTTGCCACACCTATGATATTCACTACTCCTGCTTCTACTGGATTTTTATATACATCGTTCACATCTGCCATTGCTGCCAGCAGATAGACTGCATCATAATCCCCTGTCAGTGCAACTGTAGTCTTCGAAAGATCGGTAATATCTATGTAGATGTAGCGAACATCACCCCTGTGCGGCTTCATAATGTCAAACACCGTGACCTCGTGCCCATGTTCAATTAGTTTATCCACGACATGCGAACCTATGAATCCGGAACCCCCTATTACACCTATATTCATTTTATTTTATCACCTCCCTCAGCGAGTCTATAACATACTTAGCCTGTTCTTCAGTCATTGTGGCAAATACTGGTAAACATATCTGTCTCTTACAAATATCTTCGGCAACAGGAAACTCCCCTCCTTTGAAGCCATACAAATCCTTGAATATCGGCTGTAAGTGGCATGGCAGTTCATAAACCTCTCCGCTCAAGTTCACGCTATACTTTTCTTTAAGTTCTTTTTTAATATCTGCTCTATCAATACCATCGTCAAGCAAAGCTACATACTTATAGTAGTTCGACTTTACATTAGGAGGAATCTTTATCGGTGTTACCTTGTCAATTTTCTTCAATTCTTCATCATAGACTTTAGCAATTCTTCGCCTATCTTCAATGAATTCCTCAAGACGAGCAAATTGAGATAATCCTATAGCTGCATGAATTTCGCTCATCCTCCAGTTATAGCCCATCTCAACATGCACATTACCATAGAATCCCGCCTTCCCCTGATCCCTGAAAACCAATGCCCTTCTGTAAATCTTCTCATCATCTGTTGTAATCATGCCCCCCTCCCCTGATGTCATCACCTTTGTCGGATAAAAAGAAAATGCTGCCGCATCTCCAAAGCTTCCTGCTTTCTTCCCATCCAATGTGCTCCCGTGTGCATGCGCCGCATCCTCTATAAGGAAAAGCCTGTGGTCTTCGCATATTTCTTTTATCTCCTTTATCTGTGGTGCAACGATGCCCCCGATGTGCACAACGATAATCCCTTTTGTATCCTTTCTTATATTCTTCTTTACGCTTTCCGGGTCTATGCAAAGGTTCTCGGTCACATCCGCAAATATAACTTCTCCTCCTGCGTGTATCACCGATGCAGGCGTTGCAAAGAACGTATTCGTTGGCACAATTACAGAATGCCCCTTCACATCTAACGCTCTCAAAGATATTTCCAATGCGCTCGTTCCGCTGTTCACTGCTATCGCATACTTTGTGCCGACATACGCTGCAAATCGCTCCTCAAACTCCTTGGTGTATTTCCCAAGTGTTAGCTGCCCACTTGCGAGAATCTCATCTATTTGCCTCAGCAATTCTTTCCTATCTTCCTCAGGGAAGTATATCTTCGCTGCTGGTATTTTCATGTTTATCCCTCCTCCCATTTCCTACTAATTGCCTCAACATAATATAAATGACACCACTTTGTTGCATAACAATCTAACAACTTATTGATCAGCCTGGCAAATCAAATTGGGATTAACTTTCCCTTAAATCCACTGAACAGACTTATCGGCGTAACCAACCCTATTCCTCTCCTGTAAACAATGCGAAATCCAGCCTCCTCTAAATACCTATCGAAGTCCTCTGGTATGTAGTTAAACACAAATTTGTTTCTCCAACCTCTAAGATTAACCCACCATGCGTGAAAAGAATTTCTGTTAGAGATATTAATCAACAAAAGCTTTGTTATTTTTGCCAATTTCGTCAACAAAGCAAGCAGCTCTTTCTTATCCAGGTTTTGAACGAGTTCGATGCATGTTACAACGTCAAATCTTTCATTTTCATCAAAATTCAAGTTGCGAACATCTTCTTGCAGCACTCTGACATCAGGGAACTTTCTTTTCAGTTCACGGCAAAAATCCTCGTTGAACTCCACCGCCGTAACATCATAACCCTTTTCCACTAGATAAGAAACGATCCTGCCACGCCCAGATCCGAGATCTAACGCCTTCTTTCCTTCGCCCGGAGGGATTCTCCTTCTAACCAGTTCGTTCAAACTGTCAAATACTACATTTCTAATGTCTTTAGGGTTCTCCCACCATTCTGAGTAATATTCCTTTATTTCATCATCGCTCATATTCATGATTTTCTCTCCATCAACTTGTCAAGTGCAATTTTGCACTTTCTCACCATTACTTCATAACTATATTCATCTTCTATAAGTTTCCTTGCATTCTTCACGATTTGCTCAAGGTTTGGATGTTCTAGCGCTCTTATCACATTCTTTGCAATACATTCTGGCGAATTATTTTCCATGATAAATCCAGTTTCCCCATCTTTTATCAAATCTGGAATGCCGCCAACAGGTGTTGCGAGAACTGGTGTACCACAAGCCATCGCTTCTTGGACTATCCCTGGTATTCCTTCGGTGTAGGAGGGAAGGATGAGCAATTTCATTTCATTCAAATAGCCCGGGACTTTTTCATGAGGAATCGCATCAATAAGTTTAACCTTATCTTGTAATCCTTTTAATTTGATTTCCTTCAGAATCTTATCGAGGAGCTCCCCTCCTCCCCCCATAAAGAACTCAGTATCTTGCTTCTCTTTAATTATCATAGGAATGGCCCTCACAAAATTGATTACTCCTTTTTCTCGACTAAAGCGACCAATATATCCTATCAAATTTTTCCTCTCGTTTAACTCCTTTCTCACCCCAAAAAGCTCCATATCTATATATTGAGCCCCGTAAACGGATATCTTATTTTTATAACATTTTAAACCTGAGAACCCGATTACACTTTCAGACTCCACGGCTATTTGGTCCGCTAAGAGGAAAACTCCTCTCTCTAAAATACTTGCTAGAGATAACGCAACCCTTCTCGCTGTGGAAAGCTTCTGTCCCTTTCCTATCTGAGCAAGCCTGTAAGAGCTAGTAAATGAAAAAGCTATCACCTTTTTCTTTAGAAGCTTTGAAAGCAGAGTTGAGAGCAAATATGTCCTTGCTCCAATCTGGAATGCAACAATATCGAAATCTTTACTCATTCTTAGCATGTTAATGCATATTTGTGTCTCCACCAGCAAATGGTTTAGTATTTGAAACATAAGAGAGCTTTTCCCCCCCTTGTAACTTTTTAATCGTATTATTTTAACCTTCTTATTAGAACCCTTGGGAATCCTCCCTGCTATAGCAATTATTTTGCTGGATAGGGGCCTAAAGGTTTCTATTAAATATGATAAATTCTGTTCACCAGCTATATCATTGAAGGGTCCAGTGACTATTAGTACACTAAATTGGCTACCACTCTGGTTATCCATAGCTAGCGAATAATTTTCCATAGCTCTATTATTGCAGATCTTACATGTCTAAAATCTTCACCTGTGTCTATTGCTAATATTTTTGTTATATAACTAAGATAGTCCTCCCTCATTTCCTGATCCACTGTCCCAAAATAAGCGAGAGGAATTAAAGAATATATTAAGTGTTTCCACGAGGTATGCGAGCTTAAAATAAAAACCTTTGATAGTAGGGAGCCCTTATACTTCTTTACT
>QMVO01000201.1 GCA_003661125.1 Methanosarcinales archaeon | reverse complement strand
TCTCGCCCATCTCACTATCACTACATTCCCCACTATCAGCGCTATCCCTATCACCAATCCTACTACGATGCCTATTACCGCTGCCATATTCCCTGCCATGACTTGTATGTTCGGTAAATAACCCCCGAACATCATCCCTACGAGGGTCCTCCAGTTCTCGAACAGGATGATGAGCCCAAAGGTCAACCCCGTGCAAGGTCCACCAAATTTCGCACAGAAACCCACAATGTCCTTCTGTGTCCTTATACCGCAGTCTGCGTACCTCGTTATCTTACCGTGGTAAATTACTCGCTTGCCCTCCCCGAAAGGTCTGTCCTGGAACTCTCGCTCCGTGCCGTAATGTATATCTCCGGTAGATGAGCCTATCGCACCCACTGTAATACCCCAGATAAAAGCGAGCATCGGTAGTGCGAACGGATGGTCCAACGCTGGATTCCCTGACAGAGTTCCAAGATTGCTCTGTATGTATGCTATCGCTGTAATGCACAGAGTCGCCATAAATCCATGCGTTGCGATTGGTAGCAGATGCCCGTATAAGACATCGAGATAAACCGGCTGCTCGAATCTTTTCTGTGCCGACGTCCTGCCGATATGCGCCGTGGTTGCGAATATCACGTGGACTGCTTCGCCTACTACCGCTCCTATGGGTATCGCCATTATTGGGTGTACTCCCTTCGATAATAGCACAAAGGCTATTACTCCCGCAATGGTACAGTACATCGCGTATGCTGGCGCCTCACCGGAAATCGCTTTGTTGAAGAACCGGTGTACCTGCCCCACTTGCGGTGCCAGTTGCACCTGCGAGTTCGGATTACTCTGTGACCCTGTATCTGACTCAAGGTCCTCGAACATACATGCTATCAACGCTAAAAACACTATCAACAACATCCATGCAAACAGCATTGCTATTTCTATTGGCATGTGGGAAAGTTAGTAGATATCACCATATAAAGTTTTCTATTTTTTTCTCACAAAAATTTATTCAAAAGAGGGGAGAACTTAAATAACTTTTGTTTTGGGTAAGAACCATAACCTGAGTGGGTAACAAAGCCGGGCGTAGTGATGAGAAGTGTTCTGCAAAAATAGACAAGATATTTATTCCAATGATACTTTTATACCATACACACGATAGCTGATAGAGAAAGGGAAAGAAGAATAATGAGTATATTTGGGTTTGGGGAAAAGCACCAGCCAAGAATACTTAAAACGCAAAAGGTCAGTTACGCAGATTTGTTTTTCATCCTGCGACTTTCGAGAGGCGATCTCACATTAAAACCCATCTTTATTGCTGCAAGTGTTGAACTTGGGAACAGCACCACCAAATCTATATTGACCGCAACAGATTTGAAAAGCGGAAAGACCTATATCCTTGATAAGGCGGTTAAGATGACGAGAGAGGCTCGGTCTGACCGCGATTCTTTTTGCCACACATTAAGTTTGGTTGATCTTTCTGAAGAGTCCATTGCTGATTTGGTGAAAAGGACACTGCAAGAATGTGCGAAATCCGCGGGAATAACCATCCCGGATTTACATTTTGTTGTTCGGTCCACAGGTGTAACCGCATGTTTCTCAAAAATTGAGGAGGTTGAAGGTGTAATAAAAGCGTTAGCAAAAGGATGCATGCTCGCTGGTGTCCCGCCGAGGAAGATGATCTCACCCATGACGGTAGAAAATATCGCGCCAGAGCTAAGGGCGTTTTCAAGAATGGAAAAGACTTATTTTGACGGAGCTGTAACCGGGAACATGCCTCCCGCGGGTGAGTCAATAGTGGGGAACGAGATGGAGGGGGAGCTTGTAACCGCGGGACTTAAGGAAGCAGCTAAATGGCTTGATGTTGATTACCGCAACCCTGTTCTATCTTTGGATTTCGGCACCACGCTCGCAGGTCGAATAACAGATGATGGATTGCCGTATGCTCGTGTTATAGGTAGCTTTTGCGGCTTAGCCGGTGCAATCCCTGACGCAGTGGTATCAAAAGTGGTGCCCATTGATTTCCCCTCCGTTCTTGACTTTCAGAGGAAAAAGGGGCGGGTGAAGAAGGAAGTAGTGAGAGAATATACCGAGGATATTTTCCGATATGTACGCATAGAAAAGGTAAAAAGTGGTTGTAGAGTGGGTGGCGTTCCTGTGAATGTAGAAGCCGCGGAGAGGAATGGTGTGACGTTAATTGGAGTAGATGCTGGGCATAACCTCTCGGATATCCCAAAAATAGCGGATATCGGCGTAGAGCTTGCAAAAGCGGAAGGAGAACATTATATTTTGCCCGTAATAGATGAACTATCAGCACGTATGGTGGAAGAATTGGTAGGGATCGCAAAAGCGGAAGGTTTATTATTACCCAACACAAAAATAGGAATAACGGGTAGAGCAGGGATAACAGGGCGTAAGCCAACAATGATGCTGGAAAAGTTGAGCAGATTGTTTGGAAGGAAAATGGATGCGGAAGTGATATTTGCAGATGACGCGCTGGCAAGAGGTGCTGCGGTTCTCGGAAGATGCATGCACCAATTTGGAACGCCTGAGAATCCTATAGGCGGTGTTCAAAGTCATGGATGCGTGTATGGGAAAAGAGTAAGGAGACAGAAGGAGGGGCTTTGAAATGGAGGTAAAAGTAGAGGGGGGAGATGAGTTTGCAAACGCGAGTTATGCGAAGATATGCGATGATGTATTCAGGGACATAGGACTGAGAAGTAACATAGACCGGGTATACATGTACTGTAATCCCGCGGAACACGTTTTTATAATCTCTGTCGAGATAGGGAGAGCGCCAAGCCCAGTAAAGGTATGGGATGTAACAATGCGAGAAGGAGATACGTTACGGATTACGGATGAAAAATATGCAGCGAAATTGCTTGCTCTGATGTGGGATAAATACGGAGAGCGTGTGCAACAAATAAGCAGATTGGTGATAGGGCTTGAATTGAAGGAGGAGGAAATAGCGAAAATTAGTGATTTGATCGTGTATGATCCAAGAGAGGATTTAAACACGAGGATATTGGATGGAATAGACAGGATACTGCCAGAGGGAGCTCGAGTACGGTATCCCATCCCATCCGCAAAGGGAATAACCATTATCGCTTCTGAGAATCCAATAGCAGAGGAGTGGAAGGAGAAAGCGAAAAGGGCAATAAGGGATGTGGCTTCAAGAGAAGGAGGTGTATGGTAATATGTATAAAATAATGATGTTCACAGGCGGCGTGTATAAGTTCCATGAATTGAAAGAGATAATTGGGGATATAGGGGGCTTTGTATTACAAGAGATGGTGATGCAGACGGAGACGATGATGCATCTGGCATTTCCAGAGGAGGAAGAGCGGAGAATCAGAGATAAAGCAAAGGAATTGGGGGGTAAGTTAAAAGATTTGCCGTTAGCCGGTGCGGAAATAATGATAGTAGTTCCGTCCTTGGGGAAGCACCATGCAGTTTATCCGATGTGCGACATAGCGGAATTTTTGCGCAGAAAAGGCGCGATTACAAATATGATAGGATTAGCGCGAGGAGTGGGGAAGAGGATAGCGCAGATGACAGTGCAAGAGAAAGCGATAATAGAGGAATGTGATGCCGCTGTGTTTGTACTCGGTGATTTCAAAGAGTGCATAGAGGAGAAGGTGCCGAAGCTGTGCGAGCCATTAGAAGTGCCTTATATGATTGTTGGCGGTCCACCCGACATCGACTTACCTCATTATGTTGGGGGTGTGGGAAGAAGGACGCGTAGGATGAACCGAAAAGCGGATTTAGATAAATTAGAAGAGATGACTGACGCGTTCCAGACAGTTCTGGGTGAGAAGATAAAAGAGATAGAAGAAGATCCTTTGGCTGCCTCGCCTTTGTTCATAAAAGAGATGATAGAGATGACTCTGCCTCCAAAAGCAGGAGAGGAATTCCCGGTTGTGATACACTTAGATGGATTACGTGTGAAAGTAGAAGAGGAGGACGCGGGGAAGTTAGGAGAGGTAGAAGTGGGGAAGCGGAAGCTATCTGAGATATCTGAGATTAAAAAATCATTTTATGAAGGCTATCTGGTGAAGATACAAACGGAAGCGGAGACAGGAGGGATATTTTAAAAGAGGGACGCCCCTGCATTTCTGGTGGAAATCGTGCTTGCGATGCTCTTCCTCCTGATATTTTTAATTTCACTAAGGACTAAGGGTTAACCTTGATATTGATCTGGGACACTCAATTTGATATAATTGGGTGTCTGATATGAAGAAAACATTGATCATTGAAAAGAGGAAAAAAGCAAAAGAGTTGAGAAAAAGGGGGTGGAGCATAAGAAGAGTAGCGTCG
>QMVO01000200.1 GCA_003661125.1 Methanosarcinales archaeon | reverse complement strand
TTACAAATGATAACAATAAATATTGGGTACTCGAACCTCCTCAGGAACCTATCCCCTCTCTCTTCACGAAATTTTTTCGATTTTTTGAAATACAGAGTTCCCATATAGCCCTTCTGATAGGGGTGTTTTTAATTTTCCTTATTCAAATTTATCTGGTTAAACTTGCCTTCCTATAAAACCCGCCTATCAGACAAAGCTTCAAAAAGCTACAATTGTTTTACAGATTATTATAGCTTTACTTATTTCGCTATTCTAGTCTATCCTTTTCTATATTTTAAAGCTTTACCACCGTTGCTCGTGTAACATGACCAAAGTGAAATGTTTATTTATTGCTTATCTTTAATTTATATATATTAGTCAAGGAGCTGACAATGGAAACATTTGAAAAAATAAAATGGATGGAATTGCCGAGGGATGTTTTAGTGGGTCATGGCGTCCTGGAGGAGATCAGTACGGTATGCAAACACCTGGGAATGGGAAAAGAGGCTATTATTGTTACAGGAGCACATACAAGAAAGATAGCAGGGGAGAAGGTGCTTGAAATACTGTCTGATGACGGATATGAAGTCAGCCTGGTAGAAGTACATTCGGTAAGCGAAGAAAGCATAGAGCAAGTGAAAGAGGCATCGAAAGAGAACAAAACGAAGTTTATGCTCGGTGTGGGAGGTGGAACAATCATAGATACAGGTAAGATAGCCTCTTTTGAGCTCGGGATTCCTTTTATTTCCGTGCCTACCATCGCTTCTCACGATGGGATAGCATCACCAAGGGCTTCTGTAAAGAATAAAAATAGAGGCAGTCCTGTTTCTATGCAAGCGCATGCACCCCTCGCGGTTGTCGGTGATACTGAGATAATATATTCAGCTCCTTACAGGTTTACTGCCGCAGGCTGTGGCGATATTCTTGCTAACTACACCGCGGTACGCGATTGGCGACTTGCCCAACGTTTGCATAATGTCGAGTTCAGCAATTATGCTGCGGCTCTTTCTGAGATGACCGCGAATATGATAATGGAAAATGCCAATGAGATAAGGAAGAAAGACGAGAGGTCAGCATGGACTGTGGCAAAAGCGTTAGTATCCAGTGGTGTTGCGATAAGCATTGCGGGCTCATCAGCGCCAGCTTCTGGGTCTGAACACAAATTTAGCCATGCTTTAGATATGATAGTGGAAAAACCCGCCTTGCACGGCGAGCAATGTGGGGTCGGAACCATAATGATGTCCTACTTATATGGAGAGGACTGGCAACGAGTACGAGAAGTGCTGAAAGAGATAGGTGCGCCAACAACGGCAAAAGAGTTAGGCATAAAAGATGAGTATATAATAGAAGCGCTGACCTCGGCTCACAAGATAAACCCGAGCAGATATACAATATTAGGCGATTCTGGACTTACATATGAAGCAGCAGAAAGACTCGCAGTGGTTACCGGAGTGATTGAGTAATTAATATCATATTACATGCACAGAGAAGATAAAAATGGAGGAAGGGGTTGTAGAGGCGATGGAAGAAAAAATCGTAACGTTAATAGGTGCAAAGCTGGCGAATGTAGGTGATGAATTCATATTTTTAGGCGTTTCAAATTCGAAGAAATGTGAAGAGTGTAAGTTAAAAAAGGCTTGCACGAACCTTGAGGTCGGCAGGAGATACCGGATAGAGCACGTGAGGGATGAAATAAAACACGATTGCAGCATCCACGAAGCAGGCGTGCGCGTAATAGAAGTGATAGAACCGGAGATAAGAGTGGCAATAGATGCGAAGTACGCTTTTAAGGGCTCTAAAATTGTTTTTGAACCCGTGGATTGTGAAATAACCGATTACAATCTGTTTGATTTATGTCATCCATTAGGTCTAAAAGAAGGAGATAAATGCACAATTATGGATGTAATTGGCGATGGCGAAAACAAAATTCTGATGGCGCAGGGTTTAAATTTAAAATTGGTGGATGTAAAACGGGAAAAAGAGCTAAAGGTGTGAAAGAAGACATGAGCAGAAAAACCGTAAGGATTTCGATAATCGGATTTGGGAACGTGGGTGGTGGCGTAGCGGAGGTGATAAGGCGAAAACGAGAAGAGATAGCAAGAAAGCACGGTATGGATATAAAAATCGTCGGTATAGCGGACTTGAAGGGTGTCATCGTAAATGAGAATGGACTGAGTGAAGATGCGATAATGAAACTCAGGACCGGAGAAAAGCCAGAAGATATGACCACTCTGGAGATGATAAAAGAAGTAGAGCATGAGGTTATGGTGGAAACAACGCCGACGAATGTCGAGACTGGTGAGCCCGGATTAACGCATATAATTACCGCATTTGAGTCTGACAGGCATGTGGTAACCTCGAATAAAGGTCCCTTGGCGTTACAATATAGAAAGTTGATGGAACTCGCAGCGCAGAAAGGAAAGGAACTAAGATTTGAAGCAACAGTAGGTGGTGCTATGCCTTTAATATCATTGGTGAGAGAGAATCTCGCGGGCAACGGGATAATATCCATAAAGGGCATTTTGAATGGCACTTGCAACTATATTCTAACGAGGATGGTGGAGGAAAAGCTGCCTTACGAGCACGTGTTAAAGGAAGCGCAGGAACGTGGAATAGCAGAGTCGGACCCTTCTAAAGACGTTGATGGGACGGATACTGCAGTAAAGCTCGTCATCCTGGCTAATTCCATTTTTGGTAGGAATGTGACTTATAAAGATGTAGAAGTTGTGGGCATCGCGGATATAACGCCAGAAGCCTTGAAGCTGGCTAAAGATGCAGGCTACGTGATAAAGTTGATAGGAGAAGTAGACAAGAATGAATGCCTTAGAGTTGCGCCCCGGTTAGTACCAAAGGACGACCCGCTGAATGTTGGAGGCACACTGAACGTTGCAACCATAAAAACTGATCTGGCTGGTGATATTACCATAATCGGAAAAGGTGCGGGACCTATTGAAGCAGCAAGTGCTATTTTGTCTGATATAATAGGGATTTATATGTAGCTATATATATATCGATGCAAACAAAGAATTATGGCGAACTGCTGGTCTTAATCTCAAGCAAAAAATACTTTAAACTGCTATTAAATCTATAAGAGTGTAGTGGAGCGTGAAATAGAATACATAAAGGGGGATTTGATGCATTTAGAGGAAGAACCGAAACAGAAGCCTTCCCTCTTCGGCAGCGTTCGTGGAGGCGATATAACGGATGAGATGATAGAAACAGCGAAGAAAAATTTGTTCAGAGAACTGGGGGACGTTTAATGATTTATAACTTTTTCTATTCCACGTGTCAGGAACTCATGGAACTTCAGATTCTGCTTTATGTTACCTATAAACTTTTAAGAAAAGTTTAATCAAAAACGCTTGGCAAGCCATTCAACAGTCTCCTTACGCTTTTTATACGTCTCCTTACCCGCCATCGACCGCATCTTAGCTGCCATCCTACGACGTTCACCCTCGTAGCCGTCACTGGTAATTGCTCTTATTTTGCCTTCACCAGCGCACTCCGATCTGAACGGGCATTCTGCACAGTTTGCACCGTAATAGGCATACACCTCATATTCGCCCTTTCTGCTCTCTTTTGAACGGCTTCGCCGTTCCATTGCTTCTGCAATGTGAAAGAAAGTGTTGAATGACATCCCGGTGTTGATTGACGTGAGAGGGATGTTTAATGAAGAAGAAGCAAAAAGGAATGGGTTTTATTATAGACGATTATGAAGGCGAAAGGATATTTATGGTAGGATAATATTATACAGAACAAGAGATGGGCTGATGTGATAGCAAATAAGAGACAAATAGGACAGGAGGAGATCTGCATTGGAAGAAGGGGAAGTAATATTAGGCATCGTGAATCATGAATACACCAGTACATCATATCAATTGGAAGTGAGACTCAATGGAACAGTTATAGATGAAAAGAGCATTTATCTCATGCACAACGAAACATGGGAAAGCCCTTTTACATTCCGGGCAACAAAAGCAGGAAAAGATCAGAAGTTAGAATTCTTACTGTACAAGGACGGAGTAAAAGATGCATATCACACCCTTCATCTATGGGTGGATGTAAAAGAATAGTAACATAATATGCTCTTCGAACACTGGATTTACTCAACCGCAATTGCAATAATCGTTGGCATGGTTTATTACAAGTTTACCGGTAGAAATTACTCCTGGATTATTATTGCCAGTGCGTATGCGCCGGATGTTGACATGGCTGCGGACATAGCGCTAAAGAAGATTGGCATCACCGTGTTGGTACCTGCTCAATAAAAGGTGGACTTTAAAGAAACACTTCGGGAAATGAGATGTGCCAATCTTATCATTGCACGTTTTCCTGAGAATATATCCCGAATATACTCAAAGAAACCGACACCC
>QMVO01000199.1 GCA_003661125.1 Methanosarcinales archaeon | reverse complement strand
GGATGTGTTTTCACAGTTCGTGCGGGATCGGGCTATAAAGTGCCGAGGTGGTGAGAAGAAGAATTGCTTTTTATATCTGTGCGGGGAATATTATCTGTTGTTGGGTAATTGTTGGACAGCCTCCTAAATAAAGAAAAGCCGCATGGAGCTTCTGGCGAAACAAAAGACTGGTATTCTTACCGATTCTTGCTCACTGCGCCCAATATTGAGGTTTTAAATAGGTTATTAGATGCATTCAAAGGAAAGCGAGACCCTGAAACTGGATTAAGAAACCCACAAGAGACCATCTACTACAACCCTCTTTTCATTCCCGAAGACTGGCGATTCCAATTCCATCTGCAATTATTCGAACCAAACGACGTAAAAGCGAATACAAGCCCACCAGAAACCGCTTTCATCTTCCTTACCAACTGGCAGCAGTTCAGGCTCAAAAAGGAAGCGGAAAATCTCTGGGTTGGATTAACTGGTGAGGACATAGAAGAAGAACCTCGTGGCGAAATCATCGCGGATTTCCTATCGGAGTTTCCAGACCTCGTCATAATGAATGACGAAGCGCATCATGTGCATGGAAAAAAGACTGCGAAGAATGAGGAATTGGTTTGGAGAAGATTTATAAATGTGCTTTATCAACGCCTCGAAGAGCGGCATGAAAAAGAGAAAGGTGTGTTTATCCAGTTTGATTTCTCAGCAACGCCTTTCTTTGGCAGTGGCGCAAAAAAGGAGTATTTCCCTCACATCGTTTATGACTATCCGCTGCTCAATGCAATGAACGACATGCTCGTCAAACAATTATTCCTGGAAGAGAGGCAGGCGATTGCCGGTGAAAACTTACGTGAATTGGATTTCAGGGCAGAACGAGAAGAGCCGGGGAAGGGGAAAAAGAAAGGTGCTGTAATTGGACTCTCTGCCGGGCAGAAGGTCTTATTAGAAATCGGTAGAAAAAAATTGGAGCAATTAACAGAAGAGTTTAGAGCGAAAGGAGTGGAAAAAAAACCTGTTTTGATGGTGTTATGCGAGGAGACAGAAGTTGCTGACCTGGTAGAAAGGCATTTTTATAACCTCACTGATAACTATGGCATTCAGTACGACGAGCGTAAAGTCATGAAAATCCATACGAAATTGACGTCAGATAAGTTAGACAAAGCAAGAAAACGACTTGATAAAATTGATGTTAATAGAGACCCGTTAAATGTGGTTATTTCTGTTTTGATGCTACGAGAAGGATTTGACCGTAAAAATATTTGTGTTACGGTAGTGCTGCGTGCAACGGAAGCGGATTTGCTTTTAGAACAGATTGTAGGCAGGGGATTGAGATTGATGTTCCAGAAGGAAGAGTATCCTGAAATAGGACAGGCGAAAGTTGAAGCCGTAGAGGATATAAAAAGGAATAAAATCCCTTCTTCCTCTTTTGATTTCCTCTTCATCGTGGAACATCCACGGTTCAGGCAATTCTATGAAAACCTCAGAAAAGAGGGATACTTGATAGGCACAGGCGATACCTCCAGGAAATCCTCAACCGGTGACCTTATTTCCGTGGACGCTATCCCAACAAGACTTGAAGATTATGACATTTACTGGCCTGTTCAAATCTACGACCAGAGTTCCATGCCGGACCTGAGCAAAATAGATTCATCCACATTACCTAAATATAGTTTCCCTGAAGGCTTTTCAGAACTGAGGGAAAAAATAGGTAAATTGGTAATCCAGGAAATCCATACACCAACAGAAAAGAAGACAAAAATATGGAAATTGGAAAACAAATATTTTGACTATAATCATTTCCTGAGCAGAGCAGCTCAAGCGGTGGCAAAGGAAGGAAAAACACACATTCTGACCGGGCATCTTGCAGAAATCGCTGCTATCATTGACGATTATGTCTCCAATTACTTCTTTGGCGAAGCCATTGACTTCTCGGACCCGGGGAATTATCAAGTCCTCAATTTCGCTCTTATTTTCGACCAGGTGGTAAACAGCGTGAGAAACGCTATTTTAAAGATCATCGGAGAGATAACTTACGAAACGAGAGGAGTATGGAATAAATTGTCAGATGTTGGCAGAATAATGCTGAGAGAAAAATATTCAGTTGAGAGTTCTAAATGCATTTACCCCCGACAAGGGTTTTCAAGCATAGGAGGTGGGTTTGAAAGGGGAGACGAAGGCAGACCGTGACTTAGATAAACCAACAACTGCAATAAAAGCGAAAGCAGCGCAGAGCTGGTGCCGGAATGCATCCTTAGCGCGACCTACGGACGTAGAAATAGAAGGAATAGATCAACCTTTACAGTGGGAGTATTTACTCCTATCTGAGAGTTTGTTCAACTCAAACAGAGGACAATCCTTTAAAAGTTTAGTCCCTTTATGCAGGGTATTAACGAATCAGATAATTGCCGAGCAAAATAGGAGGGGGCAAAATTGATGGAGATGAAATTTAAAGCTCGTGTATCCAGCATAAGGCGTGATAAACTGCTATCTCCTGATACTGCCGGGCATCGTCTACGAGAAGCATCAATCTTTCAATGCTTATTTCCCTCCCGGTACAGTTAAGTAGCGAGGAGCGAAGAGCAGACCATTCGCGGAATCGCCCGCTAAGAAGGCGTAGAACTTGAGGAATTCAGTGTCCAGCTTTTGCACGCCTTCTTCTCCTACTTTTCATAATCATAAGATGATGGCGTAGAAAAGGCGTAGGGATGGATGCAACAGATAAATACATTTAACAGATATTGAATATCCAAATATATTTAATTGGCCTTTAATGTCAATTCTACGCCTTCGCTTTTTGAAATGCATTCTTTAAGTTAGTTATCCCATTAAGCAAATATTTTAGCGAATTTATTAAATTCGACCCCTAACTCTTCATTAAATATCCTGCGAGATGCTTCATATACCTCCTTTTGATAGTGTGGTGGACAGAAGACATGTCCTCTCCATTTGTTTTCTGCATAGGATATTAGCCATTTTTCTATTCGAAAAATCTTATCGAGTGTTTTTGTCTCTTCATGTGAAATCTTGATAACAGTGTTTGATGGCTCTCGAAAAGAAGGAGCTTCAGGTAGGTCTATCCATACATCATAAGGAGTTAGTTTTCTACCTGTCTCTTGAACAATTAGTTCCCTTAGATATCTCATTATTGTCGGATTCTCCCTAAGTTGGATTAAATCCTGATATTTCATATCAACGAACTCCGCTTCTTCTTCTTCCGATAACCCTTCTGGCTTCTTTATCGTGCTTTTTGAGATAACTAACGCCCTTTTTAGGTATCCTCTCCAAATTGATTGGTAATAGACTTGAAGATATACTACTTCACAGAGTTACCCTCAAGTCGGAGATACTGTCCAGTCATACACAGCCATCAATATTCTTTCTTGCACTTTTCGATATGTCCAGGAAAATATACATCGTCCAACACAAACAGCCTTCATCCTAATCGGTATCGTAGTCTTTCTCCGGGAACCTCTTTGCCCTAATCAGTTCCGCAAGCGAAGGCAAACAAAAACGCTTGCTGACCCTGGGGATATTCATATCCCCACATTTTTTAGCTTTTTAGCTATAACTATATATATGAATTCTTGTATAAATAAATCATGTCTGTTTAAAATGCGAAGACACTTACAGGATTTCTGTTATCTGTTATTGGAGGAGCCACGAACCAGAGGAACAGGATGGGTGATTATGGATGAATATGACTGATATTCCAGGTTTATTTCTTGTGCCGTATTTGAAAGTGATACTGGTATTAGTAGTTGCTTTCCTCGTGATTGGCATAATTAAAAGGTTTATTAGGAGATTCTTAAGCACTACTACTCTGCCTTTGGACGCACAGAACATCTTACGAAGAGCCGTGATCTATGTTTTATGGTTCGCTGTTCTGATGTATGTCACGCATGAACTGGAATTAGAAGAGATTTTCATGCCTCTCATAGGTGCTTCTGTTTTGGTTGGGGCTGCTATTGCCTTAGCCGTTAAGGATGCCTTAGGCGATGCGGTAGCGGGGATATTTCTCCTTTTAGACAAGCACTTTAATATTGGTAATGAAATTGAGACGATGAAATATAGGGGAGAGATTATTGATGTCACGCTCAGAAAAACGCGCTTAAAGACAAGCGATGGAACAATAGTTGTATTAGCAAATGGAAAAATAGACTCTTCTGGATGGGTATTACACGAGAACAAGACCGAAGCGAAGGAGGAGTAAAATACTTTAACCGCTATTGTTTTTTTATTTTTATTTATTTTATTTTTATACCTAAGTTTCAGACTTTATATACTCGATCCCCAGCACATCCATAATTTGCCTTTGTACCCGTGAGGGGATGGACAATTTCGACGTTGAGACGTCCCCCTTTGGATTACTGACTACAACAT
>QMVO01000198.1 GCA_003661125.1 Methanosarcinales archaeon | reverse complement strand
GGAATAATGAACTTTGAGGTTGCCTTCTGTGCGTAATATGCTAAATTGCGGTCTGGACCAAATAGGATGGTGGACGCGTCCATTGCCTTAACTATTTCCTGAGCATTTGCAGAGGTGCAGATGCAGTCTGCGAGTGCTTTGCATTCTGCAAGCGTGTTTACATAGAGGACAACCTCGGCATCAGGATGCGCTCGCTTTGCTGCGAGCAAATCCCCTGCACGCAATTGCTGTGCCATCGGGCATATCGCACCCTTATCAGGAATGACAACTTTTTTATCAGGATTTAATATTGCTGCGGTTTCTGCCATGAAATCCACGCCACAAAAGATTATCATATCAGATGCGGTATCCATTGCTTTTCTTGCAAGCTCTAAGGAATCACCAACAAACTCCGCTATATCCTGTACCTCTGCACGCTGATAGTTATGTGCTAAAATAATCGCATTTTTATCGCGTTTTAACCTCTCTATCTGCTTTATCCTCTCTATGCGCTCTTTCTCCACCGTCATATTGTATCTATTTGTTTATTGGATATAAAAAGGAAAAAATATGATGAAGATGAGAGGGACATACGTGTTAATCATAGAAAGTCATGAGGATACGGAAGCAGAGATAGGTAAGTTAGGGGAAGTAAAATTCAAAAAAGGTTTTTATGCTTATGTCGGCTCTGCGCTTTCCGGGTTAGAGCAAAGAATAAGAAGACACCTACGTGAAGTGGGAAAGAACAAGAAGTTGCACTGGCATATAGATTATTTCCTGGCAAGTCCGTCAGTAGAAGTAAAGGAAGTATTGTTTGCAGAAACGGAGGAAAGGAAAGAATGCGGAATAGCTGCGAGCATGAGTATGCACATGGAGAAGGGGTTGAATTCCATAGTAAACTTTGGATGCACTGATTGTGCATGCAAAAGCCATTTGTTCTTTTCTACCAGCTTAGATAGGCTGAGGAAACACGTTTATAAATGTTTTTACCTGTCAGGAATTGAGAAGGTAAAGGGATGTGATATCGAAAAAAACAACCATAAGTGTGCAAAAGACTGATTTAGTTAAGGAGGGGGTTATTATTCCAATTCTGTCCATGCAAACTAAGGCGTTAGGCGTTTCTGAGTCATCCCGTTTCCATCTTTTATCCCATATTATAACTTTTATATCACTTGCCAACGTGCGACCATTCTTATCCACCACCTTCACAATCACCCTTGCCATATCCCCTTGTTTCGGTGTGGCACTTTTGGAGAAGCCGATAACAAAGTCGTAGGTGCCGTTCCCATGATAATCCTCAGCAGCCCAATAGCTGACATATGTATTGTTGATTATTGCAAGCGCATCTACGCTCGGAAAACCCACGGTAGAACTACCCCTCGGACTCTTCAAAGGATTTACCATATCTTGTTCCGCGTTGACAATTTTTACCGATGGTTCGTCATTGGTCACATTCACCTCAGCCTTGACTTTTATAATTGGCACTTCTTCCATCTGTATAATCGAAATCTGAAGATGTTTAAGAGTCCCCTCAGAGAGCGCCCAAAGATTGGATGTTTCGTGGACCAGATCATTGTTCATCTTAACAACATGATATTGAAGAGCATCGAGAGGATGAATGGTTTTGTCAATAAGATTTACCAAATCAGAAGGAAGCTGGATTATATCAATCGCTTCATACAGATCAGAAACTCCCTTCATAACCTCTTTAGAAACTCCGGTTGCGGGAATTCCGTATGTGGTAAGATGAATTATGGTATCACCTGTATTATGCACGGTAGAGGTATATTGAACATCAAGGTCATGCTTCCAGGCATCATAGAGACTGGAAGTTGCCTCACGCCCATCATGAACCATTCCCAAGGTGATGTGTCGCCCTACCTCTTTGTTGCCCTCTACACCTTTGAACTGCACTACCCGAAAACCACCTCCTCTGATTTGCTGCTTCAAGTTGTTAAGGTATGTTATAGTTTCATCCAACGGATAATCTGTGGGAAGAGGGTCAGGAATTTCCGTGATAACATCATCGAACGATTTCTTGATCACCTCTCTCACTTCCTTTATTCCATTTACCCAAAGGGTATCGCTGCTGCGACTGCCTTCCTTTAACGGAGCCCCTATCCTCAAAGGAATGAGCAATCCATTTGGCGTACTGGGCAGCCAAAGCTCAAGCCAAGCAGCATTTGCTGCTCTGTTGAAGTCCTCGCTCACCTTATACTCCTGCCGAGCTACCTCCTCAACCTTGTTAATTGCCTCAAATGAAAGTTTATAGGAATCCGCATTACGGTAGAGTCCAACAAGCGCCTGGGATGTAGCAACATCTCCCAAAATATCCTTAGAATCTTTCAGCCCTCTAATAATTTGCTGATAGGTAGAGGCATCTTCTAAAGCTTTATTGGCGCCCGCTGGAGTTAGGAAATCTCCTACTTTAATGGCTGTACCTACTATGGCATTGATTGTGTCCACTGCAAGTCTGGCTAATTCCCTCCACCAAGGGGTTAACTCCGCTGCCACGGCTAAGAGAGCATAAGAGTCCGCCACTTGTTTAATATCGTAGTCTATGGAATCGAGGATGACTTGTTCTAACTCTTCTACTGCCTCAACTAACTGTTGGCGTCCTTCTGAATTGGATATGGTTATTCCATAATTCTCAAAGGGTTCCATTAGTGGATAATTGTCTTCGTCTGAGTTTATAGGGTAAGAAGTATCGCCAATTCCATCTCCATTTGTATCGCTTCCTTCATAATCGCTCCAGTAGTTGCCGATGTGGTTTGTGTATGTTTTGCCGTTGTAGGTGTAAGTTATTTCTGAGTGAGAATTCCAAGTGTTGGTTGAATTGTAAGAATCGACATTGTTATCGTTGTTTATGAAATTGTTCAAGTATATTATATTGCTGTGTGAATCATAAAAAGAAATGCCATAGCGGTTGTTTGAGCAATTGTTGTTTTTTATGGTGATATAAGAAGAGAAAACGAGTTGTATGCCAACGCTTGCATCGTTTAAGTTTTGATTCTCAACGGTGACATTACTGCAATTAACGAGGATGACCTGCCCGGCACCATCCGGAATCCATCCCCCTTCTACATCCTCCCAGTAATAAACGGGTTTTCCATTTACCATGTTGCTCGTATCTATCTCATTACCAACACCCCAATTAGATATTCCATTCTCAAACATGGTATTGCCTGTCAATTTGTTGTTGTTTGAATACTCGATAGCGATGCCATACCAGCTGTTTGAGCAGTTATTGTTCGATATGCTGTTGTTATTTGAATCCAAGATGTGGATACCAATAATCAAGTTGTTTGAACAAATGTTGTTGGAAATGATATTATCCTTTGAATACCAAAGAGAAATGCCATAAAAGTGGTTAGAGCAAATGTTGTTTGATATATTGCAGTAATCTGCATAATCAAGATGTATTCCTGCTGTACCACGATAACCTGCCGCTGCCTCAAGCACCGTAAACCCTCTTATATTCACATGATCCACTGTTACATAAAAGACATGGCCTTCCGGAGTTGCTGCCTGAACAATTGTATCCTCAGGATTTCCAGAAGTTGACCTAATCGTTAAAGATTTGTAAACCGCCACATTCTCATTGTAAGTTCCCGGGTCAACAGTAATTGTATGCCCATCTAACGTATCAGGATCATCTATCGCATCCTGAATCCTTGCAAAGCTCTCGCCTGTGTTCAGGTTATGGACTTTGAGTTCTGTTGGTGCAAAGTAATTCTCGAAAGGCACCATTAGAGGATGGTAGTCTTTGTCAGAATCTATGCTATATGGATTATCCCAAACTCCATCGTTATCCACATCAACGTCGGTGTAATCATCCCAGTAGTTGCCGAGGTAGTTTGTGCAGGTGTTGCCATTGTAGGTATAGGTTATTTTTTCGGTGGAGTTCCAGATGTTAGTTGAATCATAGGAATCCCCATTTTCACAGTGATCCATGAAGTTGTTTAGATAGATAATGTTGTTGTTCGAGGAATACAAGGCAATACCACGAGTATTTGAGTTTACGGTGTTGTGTGAAATTGTGTTGTTGCTGCTCAAATATTCCAAACGAATGCCATCTCCGCCGTTGTTCGAGACAGTATTATTCGTAATTGTATTGTTGTTCGAATTATGTAAGTTAATACCTTGGATGTTGTTCGATACCGTTACATTTTCTATTTTTGAGTTAGTAGTATAGGCAAAGAGGACTCCATGGTAATTATTGGTTAATATCAGGTCTTTAATCGTAATATTTGTTGAATTTACAACACCAATAAAACGTATTTGCTCAATATTAAGTGGTAAAGTAAAATATAAAATCATGCATATTACCCAAATTTGCACATACTGCTCTCTCAGCCATTTTCAGTTTTTGGATTCCACCTTTTATTGAGCAGGTT
>QMVO01000197.1 GCA_003661125.1 Methanosarcinales archaeon | reverse complement strand
CAAATTGCTCGGTTTATCCCAGACACCTCTTTCCGAAGTGTGTATGTATTTAGGTCTTGGCTCTCCTACTTTTCCTTCTATCGCATTCATCAACGCGCTGGACTCACCTGAAACAAAAGCTCCTGCACCTCTATGCACCTTCACATCAAACTTGAATCCCGAGCCCAGTATTGCTTCTCCGAGTAACCCGTATTCCCTCGCCTGTTCGAGTGCAATCGCAAGATTATTCACCGCCAGTGGGTACTCTTGGCGTACATAAACGAATCCCTGGATAGCACCGATGGCATAAGCAGCGATAATCAAACCCTCAAGAACCCGGTGTGGATTTCCTTCCATTATCGATCGGTCCATATAAGCTCCAGGGTCACCTTCATCGCAGTTCACAATCACATATTTGGGTTCACCGGATGCATTCCGGGTGGTCTCCCATTTCCTGCCAGCAGGAAATCCACCACCGCCCCTACCCCGTAAATTTGCTCGCTTTACTTCTTCCAGCACTTCCTCTGGCGTCATCTCATGCAATGCTTTAGCTAATGCTTGATATCCACCCAGTGCGATATAGTCTTCTATATTTGTTGGGTCAACCCACAGGTTACCGCTAAAAACAAGCCGGGTTTGATATTTGTAAAAAGGAATATCCTGTTCATGAACCGCACGCTCGCCCGTGTTGGGATCAGCATAAAGCAACCGCTCAATAATCTCCTTTCCTTTTATGGTCTTTGTGATAATCTCCGGCACATCTTCGGGCGTTACACCGAGATAGCATATCTCCTCGGGATAAATGATAATAATGGGTCCTCGCTCACAAAAGCCATGACAACCTGTCCTACGTACGCCTACCACTTCCGTTAAACCTTGGTCCTTTAACTCCTTCTGTATTGCCGCTGCAACCGCATCACTACCCGTGGCACGACATGCTGTTCCGGAACAGAGCGTAATGTATGGCTTATTCAGGTCTCGCATATCCACAATCTTCCTTCTCAGTGCCTTTAACTCCTCTTTCGAGTTTAATCTTGGCATTTTCTCCCCTCCCTTTCCTCCCTTCACTCGTATTTTTCTAATATATCTTCTACCATTGCTGACGTTACCTTGCCGTAATAATTCCCATCTACTACTACCACCGGTCCCATCGCACAGCAACCGAGGCAATTCACTCTCCTTAAGCTAAACCGCATATCTGACGTTGTTTCTCCCTCTTTTATCCTCAAACTCTCTTCCATGCGGTCCAGAATCTTCGGTGCCCCACGCACCTGACAGGCAGTACCCAGACATATCTGGATTGTATGGCGACCAACCGGGTTCAAGCTCATCGCCTTGTAAAAACTGGCTATCCGGTATATATGGCTTTTTGGAATCCGTAATCTCTCGCTTATCTGTGTTATCGCTTCTCTGGGAATCCAATTAAGCTCGTTCTGTATGTCCAGCAGTAACTGAATTAAAACGCCCTCTTCTCCTTTATACCTCCCTATTATCTCATCCACTCTCTTCAGGTCTATTTTAACCATTTTTCGTTTTGATTTTAGATTTTCATTTCATGGCGCTAATCAAATACCTCGTTTTTATCTCATAAGAATTTTTCTATTTTTTATTTTTTAATATCGGCTCTCATCATCTCCACCCCGGTTAGCAAACCCTTAAATGGCTTAATCGACAGTTTTGACTCAGCTAAAATTAAATTCGGTGGCAATTCAGAAATCTTAAATCCCCTCTTTTCTTTCCTCTCTCCCTGTACAATCTCCACTTCATCATCCCGAAACAGACCGAGTTTTCTCATCGCCCATGGACTTATCTCCACAAAATTCTTAATCGCTCCCATGTCTCCTCCGCTATTCCAAAAGAAAGGATTTGTCTTATACCATAGGAAATATCCCTCTTCTTCTGCTCGTTCTATTTCCATCTCTACTTTCGGTTCTGCCAGCTCGAAACTTTTCTCTTCCCTTTTTATCGCGACCTCAAACTCACTTATCTTTGTACTACCCAATCCTAACCTTTTCTTCACCTCTTCATGAACTTCCTCATAAGACCTCCCTTTTCCCATACTCTCCAATGTTCGCAATCCTTTTTCCGATTCCCCTCCAGTCTCCAATACTCTTCCCTCTATATTGACTATCGTCCCTTTTTTCATGAAAAAAGATTCTGAACGAAGTGTTATAGTGGCAATATCCGATAAAGCGGTTCTATACGCATTTTGCTCTATCAGCAAGTCCAGTTTTGAAATGGTTTTTGTGATCTCTGCACTCACTCCTGCAAGGTCTGTTTCAAGCAAATAAAGCGCTTTTATTTCTCCTCTTTCTATCCCGTCAATTATTTCAAACAGGTCTTTTTTTCTTTTAGTGTAAAAGTCGCCGCCAAGCAAAAAAGCACCTGTGGAATTCAAAAACGGCTTCAAAAGAAAGAGTTTTGATGATGTAGATGCGTTTATCCACAACATCAACAGCAAAAATTGCGGATTCGTATAGGGCGTCAACTCACCAATAATCAAAGAATCCTCAAACATCTCTCTATTTTCTTTTATTCTCTCGACTTCCATATCCCTTGGGTCCACTAAAGCAGTTTCATCCGCTATCCCGCGCTCGTTCCTTGCAAAAGACACCTCTATCACTTTTGCTCCGTTCTTTTTCGCCTTCAATATCCTTCTCGCAAGCAGTGGATAATGCACAAAAGGGTCAATGAAAAAAAGGATTATCTTAGATGCCGCCTCAACTTCGCTAAATGGCAACCCGCGCTCGATAATATACGATGCTGCCTCCGGTATCCCCCTGAAAAAACTTTCAAATCCAAAGGACATGTTCTCGCACTCAAACTCTGATGCCAGAGAAGCGAAGGATTCTATTTCCTCATTTGTTATCGTGCACGGCAGTGCAACAAAAGCTAATTCATCAGGATTCATGCCTTTAAGTTTTTCCTTTGCCTCTTTTACCGCCTCTTTCTGCTCCACCTCCCTACCACCCACGGCATTCTTCTGTGCTTCCCTTCCGTAGTACGCAGGCAAATGTGTCCCAAATGTGCATAGTTTACCCTCATTCACTGCCGAGTTCTTCCTGTGCAATAATTTTATTTTCTTTTCCTCTCTATCCACCATCAAATACAAGCCACAGCCTATACTGCATCCAGGACAGATAGAAGAAATCACTTTCATTTCCTTTACTCTATTCCTCCTCTGCGCTCCATCTAAGTTCAGTCTCGTATAATGGGGGTCTTTCCCTGACATCCATTCCGGGTGTGTATCCTAAACGGCGTTGCATCCGCTCTGAGAATCGCCTCAGTATCAGCGTTAGTGGTA
Source organism: Methanosarcinales archaeon (assembly GCA_003661125.1). Classification (GTDB taxonomy): domain Archaea; phylum Halobacteriota; class Syntropharchaeia; order Alkanophagales; family Methanospirareceae; genus QMVO01. The sequence goes on along the minus strand of QMVO01000197.1, from coordinate 1,094 downwards.
TGTCCACAGGGCAAACGTCCTCGCACTCGCCACAATGTATGCAAGAGTCCATCAAATGAAATATTCTGAGCATGTTATACATGGAAACCACATAAGAATCTTTCTCATCATTCATATCCAGGCATTTCGCATTGGCTTCACATGGACAAACCGGGCATACCTCCTTACAAGCACCACAATGTATGCAGTTTTTTAATGCATCCACGTAAAACTCAAATCTCCCCGAACGAGATAGTTTGCTTATTTCATCCAGCTTCTCTTTCCAGCTCTCTGCAAGTTTCTGCATACCTGCTTCTATCTTCTTCCTCTTTTCTATTCCTTCCCCCGGGGCTTCTTCTATCTCCACATACCCGCTGTCCATCGCATTTTTAAAAATCGCCTCGCCTTTCGCCGTAAGCACTTCCACAAATGTCTTTTTCGTGTCATTCGATCCCCAGTTCCCACAAGCTAAATCCGCTGAGGTTGGTATTTTCGTCACACACGATTTGCATGCATCCCTTCTCCCATACCCCTTCTGCTCCAGCTCGTCAATTTTCATCCAATTCTCCTGCTCCTTCCCTTCATCCTCTTTACTTATCAAAACTATCTTTCCTTCTTTTATCTCCTCTTTCACTACCGAATCCGGATCAAGCCCGTAAAAATCCGCTGCAATCTCTCTCATTCTCAACGGGTGCACCGTACCACCACAATTAAGCCCTATCATAAAGATGTTATCAAGATTCACCTGTCGCCTCTTTGCCTGTTCTATTATCCCACGAACATCACAAGGCTTTGCCGGCAGCCCTATTCTTTTTTCCGCTGCATAATCTATCACATACCTCGTAAGATTTATAGATGTGCCATGTAATGAGCCGGCACATTCCTTCACCTCTTCCGGGTTGCTCGTCAATATAGGTATGCCTTCATATACGCTTTTTTTCTTGACTACAAGGGCAACGTCAATAAATCCGGTTTCCAACGCACTTACAAGTGTGGCAGTGACAAATCCACCATTAGCTCCTTTTTCCCTTATACCTTCATCTTTAGCCCATGCAAGATAATACCTCGACATTTTTTTACTTCTTCCACTCTCTTCTCAGAGGACTTGGTCCTAT
>QMVO01000196.1 GCA_003661125.1 Methanosarcinales archaeon | reverse complement strand
TTCACAGAAATTGTGCCCTCCAGCACGAGACCAGATATTGCAGTCCCCAACTTCCTGCTCCGAGAAATCAAACAAGATGGATTCGTTTTTTGCAACAGCAGATTCAAAGTTTGCTACTGCTCCAAAAATCCAACAGCTACTACACTGGTGTGGCTCGTGCTGGTTCTTAACAGGAGTTACATATCCAAGCGCCATCGCATCATAAGAAGAAGGTAGTGATTCGAGTTTTTTGGATTCTATTTTTGCTTCAAGCACAGGAGAAAAAAACCCGACATTTTCGGCTGGTGGTACTTCGGGTGCTTCCAGTGGTTTATAACCGCAGAGAGCCCTTCTATCTTCCGGTGAAAGATGAGTAATCCAGTTTTCAGCCACCGTATAGTTACAGCCCTGTTCATAAATCCTTTGCTGGAGTTTCTCTATCCCCGTTTCCTCTATCAGCCCTATATCCGATGGCTCTGATGCTATACCTGATATTCCCACTCTGGCAGTAAATGCAAAAGCCACTACTACTATTATTCCCACACACACCAATGCTATTTCCTTCTTCATCTTCTCTCTTTTTATTTTTCACCTCCAGTGACCTTCCGCCCCTCACTGAAAGGGGCATCCTAAGGGGAGGTTCCCAGTTCATCCACCGAGCTTACCCGTCGGCTCTTTCAGCCGAACGGACGACGGCTCAGCGAGGGCTTCTCTTCGGGTCCGCCCAACCCTAGGCTCGCAAAGCGATCAATGAATAATAACGAAGATGCTATATAAATATTTTACCTTTACCAACCGCATCACCTGCTCTACATTTGAAAATGCGTAAATTAGCAGCAACAATATTCTTAATATAAACCGTCACCTAAAATTCATGAAATGCGAGGCGGGGGGAAGAGGGTAATAAGGAAGGGTTGGAGGAAGAATTTAACCGGGAAGGTACAAGGTTCTGCAGGGCAAGAGATACTTCACAAGGAGAGAGCTCCAAGGCATAAAAGCGTTGCTCTTCGGCTCTGGATTACGCAGGCTTTGGTCCAGGAGAGCCTTTATACATATATTTGGAGGTGAACTAAGATGCGAAGGAAATATAAGACAGATACACCAGAAAATACAATTAAGAGAATTACGCAGATCCTGAAAAACATGGATATTACAGTTCGTCAGGAGGAGTTGAAAAGCGTTGACGGAATTTTATTTTCCTGTTCCTATTCTTTAGAAGGTATTAAAGCCCTAGCACAAAATGGTAAAGGCACAAGTATGGTGTATGCGGTTGCTGGTGCTTTAGCGGAATTAATGGAGAGGATGCAAAATCTTATCATCTTTGACTCAAAAATAGGACTAAGCGTAGCGGATATTCTTCGTATAATTCCGGATATGATAGAAATAGACAATTTAGATATGCTTTATTCAATCAATGATAACAAATGTGAATCTGATATTCGGCAAGTATGCGAAGAGTTGATAATAGATTCTTCTGGTCCCATATATGTGGATGAATTTTACGATGTTAAAAATGACACGGTGGTATTCTTACCACATCCAAATATGCTTTTAACTACCGGGAGCAATGGTATGTGCGCAGGCAATACGCCGGCGGAAGCCATAGTGCAGGGAATATGTGAAATCCTGGAAAGGGAGGCATTGAAACAAATCTATGCAGGGAACGTAATCCCTCCTACCATTCCTGACGAATTCATAAAAAATTCACATAGTTACGAAATTATCAAAGCCTTAGCTGATAAAGACATCTCAATTATAGTAAAAGATTGTTCCTTAGGACGCGATTTTCCGGTGGTAGGAGCAATAGCTGTAAATAAGGCTACGGGGCGGTATAAATTTTCGCTCGGTTCTCATCCAGTCTTTGATTATGCCCTGGAACGTGCTCTTACCGAATTATATCAGGGCTTCAGTGGAGATGAGATTTCTGAACTGGGCAAAGAACTGAGATTGGGAAAAGACCCCTTTGCAGAACCGTGCACAGAAGTGGACAGAGACATTAAAAGAACCGTTAATTATATTGCTCAATTCGGTAGAGGAAAAGGAGAGCTACCGGAGTGTATTTTTTATGGAGAACCAACTTATGAATTCAAACCCTGGAGCGCTTTTGAGGATTCATCATCTTACGAGGATGACCTAAAAATCTTCAAGGAACTTATTATTTCCAGCGGTTCCAATATATTTGTGAAGGATCTCTCGTTTTTAAATTTCCCAACTTATTATGTTTATATCACAAAGTATTCTCCTGTGAAATATAATCTCCCATGGAAAACCACAGACACATTCAAGAAAATTAAACTTTGTAGAACAACAGAATTACGGAAGATTTACGATAATCTCGCTATTAGCACGGTTCCTGAAATATCTGAGTTGATAACTTTCATTGAATCTTTTCTTGCATGCCCGGAAATTCCAGATGAAGAAAAGCCGTATGGATGGATAGAATCAATATATAACTCAAAGATACCCAAAGAGTATCTAATACCTCCAGAATACTTACTTGCGTTATTATATCACAAAGTAGGTAACTACGAGGAGAGCTATAAAAAAATGGATGCGTTTTTCATTCGGTACGGAATTAAAAGAGAGGCGCAGGAGCAAGAACATCTGTTTGCATTTCGCGAAGCTCTATTTCTGCTAAGCAAAAAGTACAAACCCGATGAAATTGAAAACCTGTTGCTTAAATATTATCACAAAAGTTGTGTTTCCATGGCAATGACGATGCTCACTGTCAAAGACTTAATGCTTATGAAAATAAAGAGCCCGAAAACTTCGGATTATAAGCACTTCAATGTGTGTAAAACGATTTTTGAAAAAATGCGACAGAAAGTTAAAGATAGTTCTATCAATCAGTATGCAATAAGAGATTATTTTTGGTAGCCATTTTGGATTAGCTCTCTATTCACTGTTTACCGAATCTAATAAATCCTTCGCATATAGAAAGTTTTTTAAACTGATCGAAAGTTTTAAGAATATCGTTCTGCTAACTCCCTCCTTTTCAAAGGAGGAGCAATGGAAGTGTGTGGTAAAGTATTTATATAGTATCATCGCGTATTTTTCATTGCTCGCAGAGCGTAGGGCGGTGCGACAGAAGCCCTCGCTGAGCCACTGTCCTGAGAGAGCTGCCGGCTCGGGTGGATGAGGGAACCTCCCCCACTGATGCAAAGGTGAGGGGAGGAGGTCACATGCAATAATATGATAATACGGGAGGAGAAAAATGAAATGCTGGATATGTGGAAAGGATGCAAGTGGCGTTTGCAAGTTCTGTGGCAGAGCGATATGCAAGGAGCATGCGAAAGAGATGCCGTTTATATTAGCGGTGTATGACCATGATGAGGATATTCCAAAGGCGATAGCGGTGTCGAATGGTTTGTGGTGCGGGATATGCAAGCCCCAGCCATCTCCGATAGAGATGCCGGAAATAGATTGAGGGGGGAAGAAGAATGGGAGAGGAAGATATAGAAATGTATTTATTTGTGCTGGAAGAATTAAAAGAGATACGGCGGAGAGTAGATAAAATAGAAGAGACGTTGAATGCGGAGGTTGAGAAAGCGAGAGGAAAGAAAGGTATTGCGATGTCCGACCTGCTCGATTTACGCACACCACTTCGCAGAATCGTATTAGAACTGACAAAAGTAGGGAGAGCCAGTCCTGCGGAATTGTCAGAGAAATTGGGAATGGAAGAAGAATCTGTGAAAGGAATGATAGAGAGTCTTATCGAACGAGGTTACATAAACGAGGTGATGGAAAGAGGTGAAAGGAAATACGAGGTGTCTATCGCAAAGAAGAAGCCAAAGAAAGTTCCTCTGGATATATGGGGTGCACTGGAGAAGAAAATAGGGAGGTAAAAAACCCCTTCAGGCTGCCTACGATGCGTGATCTTGTGGTTAGGAACAAATCATGACACTAAAATTTAGAATAAGGACCAAGATACTAATAATATTCTTGGGATTAACTTTCAGTTCTCTTATCCTGGTAGGATATATCGCGTTCAGCAATATAAAAGAAGTGGGCGATTACACCTTACAAAGTAGCGTCTCTCTGGGCGAAAGTGCTGTGAATGACAGCGCAGAGGCGTTAGAAAATCAGGCGGAGGAGTATCTGCTTCGTCTGGCAAAGGATCAGGCAGCCATCAGCAATACGCTATTCGAAAAGGTTGAAGCGGAAGTGAATGTTGTAGCCAGCTTTGCCTCTACTATCTGGAGCAATCCCCCGTCTAGATACCGACACTCTTATTCTCAAGAAGAGGAACCAGAAGACATATATGCGACTTCTGTTTATGTGCTGGCACCAAATGTCACTATTGAGGCGGTGAGAGAAGAATTGCATCTATCCAGTAGCATGGACGACATTTTCATACCTATTTATGCTAATGATCCAAATCTGGCACGAATATATATTGGAACAGAATCAGGGATAATTCG
>QMVO01000195.1 GCA_003661125.1 Methanosarcinales archaeon | reverse complement strand
CGTTAGATAAGAGCTACATAAACTTATTTACCTTTAACACAATAGACTTAGAGAAGATGGATTTGAGTGTGAAAATAGAGAAGGAGGACGGCAGTGTAGATGAGATAAAGAGACAGAAATTTGCCGTCAAAAATGTCCTTGGTTTATATCAAAGTTAACCAGTAGTCACTAACAATATCTCCAAATCTCTTTGCCAATTCATTCACTATAATGGATGGCATATTCTTTTTTATACCAAAGGTTATAGTTAAAAAACCTCGAGAGTTCACTCGTGAAAATCTTTGGTTATAAAAAAGCTAAAATAAAAGAAAAAATGAGGACGTCGAAGCGATCAGGGTTTTATAAACTGGGTTTAGAGAAGAGATTAGAGATTGTAAGGGATTTTGCAGGGTTAAATGAAGAGGAGATAAGAGTTCTTAGGAATACCGGTTCTCTGGGCGAGATAGCAAACAGAATGATAGAAAACGTTGTTGGTACAATGCCCGTACCAATAGGCATTGCAGTGAATTTCCTGATTAATGGTAAGGATTACCTGATACCAATGGCAATTGAGGAGCCTTCCGTTGTCGCCGCTGCGAGTAATGCTGCGAAGATGGCAAGGGAGAGAGGAGGATTCCAAACGAGTTCCACGGAACCCATAATGATCGGGCAAATACAATTAACCGATGTTTCCGACCCGTCATCAGCAAAATTTACCATTCTTGCAAATAAAGACAGAATTTTAGCTCTCGCAAATGAACAAGACACGATGCTTGTGAATCTTGGCGGCGGAGCAAAAGACCTCGAGGTGAGGGTTATTGATACGACCGCAGGTCCAATGGTGATTGTCCATCTGTTAGTCAACGTTAAGGATGCGATGGGCGCAAATGCGGTAAATACAATGGCTGAATCGGTGGCTCCATTTATTGAGCACCTCACGGGTGGAAAGGTGAATTTGAGAATTATTTCAAATCTTGCAACGTACAGGTTAGCGCGTGCAAGGGCTGTTTTTGCAAAGGATGCAATAGGAGGGGCGGAAGTTGTGGATGGTATCGTCAACGCATACCTATTTGCGAAGCATGACCCGTACCGATGTGCGACCCATAACAAAGGCATAATGAATGGAATAGACGCGGTTGTAATCGCTACGGGGAACGACTTCAGAGCGATTGAGGCAGGTGCACACTCCTATGCAAGTATTACCGGAAAATATCTGCCTTTAACGAGATGGGAAAAGAACAGGGATAATGACCTGGTTGGCACCATCGAACTACCACTTGCAGTCGGTATCGTTGGTGGTACAACATCTGTTCATCCTACCGCGAAAACGAACCTCAAAATACTGGGCGTGAAAACAGCAAATGAGCTTGCAGAAATCATTGCCGCCGTGGGTCTGGCACAGAATTTCGCTGCCCTCCGCGCATTGGCAACCGAGGGGATTCAGCGCGGGCATATGTCACTGCATGCACGGAACGTTGCGATAGCAGCGGGTGCAAAAGGGGATATGATAGACCGCGTTGTGGAAATACTGGTGCGCGAAAAGAAGGTGCGAGTAGATAGGGCGAAGGAAGTGGTAAATAGCCTTTCTTTGGAAAATAAAGCTTAACCGCTTTCTTTCCATCTTCGGTACGTGCTGTAGTCAACATATTGCCGGTGTGGGTTTTCAATCTGCTCTCTCACGGTGATTGACCTTTCCCTCTTCTGCTCTATCTCCTCTGTAACGGTGAATATATATGCATCGGAGCCGGCTCCGGAACCGTAACTGGTCATGAGTATTTTATCGCCTGGTTTTGCTATGTCCAAGACAGCGGCTAAAGCAGTGGGGCATGAAGCAGAGTAAAGATTGCCTATATACCTCACCACCAGGCCGGGTTCAATCTGTTCTCTATTAAAGCCTGCCTCTATTGCCGCCTGGTATGGAAATTTACCATTGGGCGAGTGACTGGCAACGTATTGAATGTCCCTGGGTGTAAGATTACATGACTTCATAGCTGCCCTCATAGCGGTTCCAACATGTTTGAAGTAGGCAGGTACCCCCGTGAATCTGCCACCGTGCTTTGGGTATTCCTCCCCCGCCCTTCGATAGAAATCCGGTGTGTCGGAAGTATAAGGAACATAACAGTCCAGGGTTGCGATAACATCCAGTTTGCCGAAGATGAAGGCAGCACCACCTGCGCCTACGGTGTAATCCAGTGGGTCGCCGGCAGCAGCTTGGGAGTTGTCAGCTCCTATTACCATCACATATTCACCGCCAAAAGTGGAATATGCAACTAAAGCAGCGGCATCAATGAATAAGTCCGTTGCCGCCTTACATGCAAACTGAGAGTCAATACCACCGGAGAAGAATCCACCTTCGTAGGGTTCGCCCAACTCAAGGACCTGGGAAACGGTGGACATGGAAGGATTGACGGCATAAGGCGCTGATTCTGAACCGACAAAACACTTCTTCACATGCCTGCTCTCAATAGCAGAATGAATGAGGGCGCGCTTGCCTGCTTCCACAGCGAAGGTGGTGGTGTCCTCGTCGGCAAAGGGTAAAGTCCTTTCGACTACACCGAGTACTCCATGCCCCTCATTCTTTATCCTGTATTTGGGTAGATATACGCCATATCCAACAATTCCTGGTTTACTGCCGTTTTCGCTTACAGAAGGTTTGACTGGTCGGTATTCCTGGAATGGATAGTAATCGTCCACAAAGGAGAAATTCATGCTTGAATAGTAAATGAGACCACTTGCTCCGTCCGTAAAGGTTTTTCTAAACCTCGGCACCACTCCTCTGCCGATGAACTCAGTGACATCAACCTCTTCCGCAGGAGGAATATAGTCCGTTATTCTGCCCGGGACTTTCAGGTTATCCCCCGGGAAATGAATTATCCCAGACAGAAAGGATTTTAGATAGTCAAACTTTTTTGTAGGTCCACGGATGACGTTGCATGATAAGAGAGTGCCATTTTTGTAAAAGTGGTCAACCTCTTGCATTCTGCTTCCTCTTCCTTCTATATCACAGAAGGACTTTGGTGGGAAGTAAACTCTCCCGCAGTTCTCGCATTTTGCTGCTCGGATTCTATAATCAACGAGGATTTTTCTCCTCGTAATTGGTTCGCTCATCTTTACTTAATTTCCTATGGATTTAATTAATTAATTAAGTCCCTCATCAAAATATGGACAGTGGCAATCCCACCCGTCCCTCCTATGTTATGGCACAAAGCCACATTAAGCGCATTATCAACTTGATTCCCTCCAGCTTCACCCCTTAATTGTTTGAAGCACTCATAGACTTGTCTAACTCCAGTAGCACCCACAGGATGCCCATCAGCTTTCAAACCACCGCCTGCATTGACCACCAGCTCGCTATTCCCATTCAAGTATGGGATGTGCTTTGACCCTTTGAAGGATTCGTAGCTGTCGTAAACAACCCTCCAGCCTTCTCCTTTCTCGCAAAATCCCGAATCCTCTAAGAAGAAGATTTCTTCTATGGTGAAACAGTCATGGACCTCAGCAACCTGAATATCGCTCATCGTCATACCTGTTTCCTTCAAAACCTTCTCCATTGCCAGCCTTGTAGCTTTTATCCCGGTGAGACTCTCTCTACTGCAGATAGATACATCATCCGTTGCCTGTTGGCTTCCCACAATATAGATAGGCGTGTCGGTGTACTCCTTCGCTACCTCTGGACTGACTACCACAAGCGCCACGGCACCGTCCGAGACCGGAGAACAGTGCAGCATCCGAATGGGATCTGCAACCAGAGGCGAATTTAATACATCCTCTACTGTAAACTCTCTTCTAAATTGAGCGTACTCATTGCCTACCGCATGATGATGATTCTTACACGCAACGAGGGCAATGGCTTCTCTGCATCTGTTGCCGCTGCCATAGTCGTGGATGTACCTCGCCATCATAGATGCGTACAAACCTGCAAAGGTGTAACCGGCGTCAAACTCGTGGGGATCGCCTGCAAACATGAGGTCATCAATGATCTTTCCCGCACGGTCTGTCATCTTCTCAAACCCACCAACTAGTGCAACATCGTACTCCCCTGACCTAATGCCCAGACAGGCATTATAGAGTGCTGAACCCCCGGAGCCACAAGCTGCCTCCGTATTACTCATAGGAATATTCATGCCCAGTTCTCGTGCCATATATCCTGGTATGAGTGCGAGCTTGTTGGTGACTTGATATAGAAAACTGCCGAAATAGCATGCCTGGATGTCTTTACGTCTAAGTCCGTAATCTACTGATTCCATAGCCATGATTCCTGCTTCAGTCAGCAGTTCTTCAGGGTTCTTGTACCAAAGTTCACCGAACTTTGTTCGCCCGGCACCAACAATAGCCGCAAGCGGCTTGAGTTTTTTTTCCGTTTTCATATCCCTTTTATCTCCATGTTGTTTTATCTCTTCATTCACAAAAAAGATATGCTGTATCCCCTCTGTT
>QMVO01000194.1 GCA_003661125.1 Methanosarcinales archaeon | reverse complement strand
TTTCACCCCTCTCTTCACTATGCCTTCGTAATTTTCCCTTTCGTTGGGCATTTTGGTCACCTCGTCGAAAATAACTATGCATTCATCCCTTTCTAACCTTATGCCCAAATGGGAAGTTAGTAACTAAAAGCATGAACATAAACTACCGAAGCCAAAAAGCCGAAACTGAGTTATTATTGCATATACCAGACAATCTAAATGGACGTGGGTGGATGGAGAATTGTATCTGCTCAAACACTGGTTTGCGCCAGTCTTTGAGCGACCCCTTTCGACGAATAAAATTTTCCACATCTTTCGGGAAAATCCCTGGACCTGTTGGACCAGCAGTAGAGGCAACAACCTGCTCTTTTCACCCACTCTGGTTACAATGCGCTCAGTTTCCTTCGCAAGTTCTAAAGGGTCAAAGGGTTCAAACCCTGGCGTCAGATAACGTTGATATTCTTCTATTCACTTCTTTAAAAACTCCTTCACCATTTTTATCGCACACAAATCACCGCATATAGAACAGGCTTCACTTTCCGAAGGTCTGCTGTTTCTTATCCTTCGTGCTTCCTCGGGGTTTATCGCGATTTCCAACTGCCTTTTCCAATTCAGATTCCTTCTTGCATACGCCATTTCGTCGTCCAGGAGTCTCGCCCTCTCTCTTTGCCCTTCCTTTACGAGATCTGCGGCATGCGCTGCTATTTTCGTTACTATCGTGCCTTCTTTTATGTCGTTCACAGATGGCAATGCTAAATGCTCTGAAGGCGACACCATGCAAAGGAAATCAGCACCGTACATTCCTGCCATCGCTCCTCCTATTGCGCTCACAAAATGGTCGTATCCGGGTGCGATGTCGGTAACGAGTGGTCCTAAGAGGTAAAGGGGTGCAAAGTTAGTTATATGTTTTATCGTCTTCACGGATGCCTCTATTTCATTCAGTGGGACATGCCCAGGACCTTCAACCATTGCCTGAACTCCTTCTTTTCTCGCCTGTTCCACAAGCTCACCAAGAACGATTGTTTCCATGTATTTTGCACGGTCAGAGGCATCGGAAATACAGCCTGGACGCATACCATCACCCAGACTAAGCGTTAAATCATACTCTTTCGCTATTTCCAGAAGATAATCATATTCTTTGTAAAAAGGATTTTCTTGCTCGTTGTGAATCATCCATGCGACAAGAAAAGCGCCACCACGACTGACAACATCCAGGATGCGCTCACTTCTCCTCAATCGCTCCAGCGAGTTCAGATTGACGCCTGCATGAATGGTAACAAAGTCGATACCATCCTTTGCATGTTTCCTCACTGCATTGAACATGTCATCCGCACTCATCTCCACCACTGCCCTTTCGCCAGTCTTCTCTAAAGCCGCCTGGTAGATCGGCACTGTCCCAACAGGCACATCTACTTCTTTCAAAATCGCTTTTCGTATTTCATCCAGGTCCCCTCCGGTAGAGAGGTCCATTATTGTATCGGCACCGTATTTTACCGCAACCTTTGCCTTCTCTACCTCTTCTCCCAGGTTGACGTAATCTTTTGACGTTCCCACATTTACGTTCACTTTCGTACTCACCCCTTCGCCTATTGCTTTTAGTGCTATGGCTCGGTCTTTCGTCTCTTCTGCTCTCTTTACATTTCTCGGAATTACGACTCTGCCTGATTCGAGTCCTCTTTTCAGTCTCTCCAAGCTGAGCCCTTCTGCCAAGGAAACCTTCTCTATTTCCTTCTCCTCCTGTTTGGCGGTGATGGAATTGGTGCTCATATTTTTACTTGCCTCTTTTTTATTTTATGTTGTGCAAAGCAAAAATAAATAAATGAGATTATGGAGAAAAAAGATTTTTCACGCCAAATAGAAAAGATAAAGACTGAGTGGTATGAAGCATTTGAACTGATGCAGAAATGCTTCGAAAGCGAGGTGTTCAAAAGTTTCAAGATTGAATATGATGCTTCTACATGGTATCAATTCAAAAACCCAGCGCTCATATTCCCGGCAGAGAGAGAGATGAGGTTCTCAACTCCCAACTCGCTTATAAATTTCGATTATTATCCTTCTCCATTAGCAAAACTGGGTATCACCGCGCATAACTTCGCCTACCTCGCGGATATAGAAGAATATTATTCTCATAATTTTTCGATGTTCCTGAGGGAACAGGAGGAATACGTCACGCCACTGCAGAGAGCGAATTTACGAGCTGCTCATTTCGCTCCTGACGCTATTGCCGAAGTTACAAAAGAAGGACTACGGAGTTTTTTGAAAACGCGGAGCAAAGAAAAGGGGATGGGTTCTTATGAAGAACCACTTGTAATTATAGAAACCTTGGGTTTGATGGGAATGCAGAGAAGAGATGACCTACTAAAATTCTTTAAGGAAATGAAAGAGGATAAAGAAACCGCTTTTAATGAATTTTTAGAAACGCCTTATATCTTCTCATTTGCGGGATTGGCGACTCCTCCGGTATTGAATGCGGATAGGAAATACGGAATTAGAAGGAGAGAAGAATTAACTTATGTAAAAATCCTCATTGGCAGATATGTGAGAGATGAAATGAGATACGAAGAAATTAGCAAAGAACTGGAAAAGCTGGGATATACTACGAAGATTGCAGATAGTAGCTACAAACCGGAGGATTCAGTTGACCTTAGATGGGTAAAGCTCGACTATGCGATGGAAGGAGTCAAGAGAATTATATCCGAGTATGAGCACAAAGCGTCTCATTCCTGCTATTATTGCTATGCCGATCTGGCAGACGCACTGCGGAGAATATATGAGAAAGAGAGGACAGCTTATATGTCCTATATTTAGTTAGTTTCATTCCTTCTTTCCTACCGCAATTAAGAGAACTCCAGCTCCTCAAGCTTATTCAACGATTCTTTATTGCCTATGACCACCACTGTATCACCCTCACGTATTTCATCCTCAGGACCTATGTTTGATATGACTTTTTCATCCCGCAGGATAGCAATTATTATCGCTCCTATCTTTTCCTTTATTTTCAGCTCTTTTACGCGCTTATTTGCAATTTTAGCGCCACGTTCGACTTTCAAACTTTCCAACGATGTCTCTCCACTCTTCGTGGCGAACTCAAGGAAATCAACGATTGCTGGCTTTGTCAAGCTCCTCGCTAATCTCCTCCCTCCTATTTCTTCTACGATAATCGCTTTTTTCACGCCAATGCTGTATAACCGCTTAGCAGCCTCTTCAGAACTCGCCCTCGCTACTAACTCCAAATTATTGTTTATCTCTTTAGCCGTAATACACAGCAGTAAATTGCTACAATCTGAAGGGAGAGTAGATACCAATCCAGAAGCACGTTCCACGCCCGCTTCTATCAAAACCTCATCTTTTGTCGCGTCTCCTTCCACAACCGGCAAATTCTTCCTCCTTAGCCCTTTTGCAACCTCAGGCTCGTGCTCAATTACTACAAACTCCAATCCATCATTCCTAAATTCATCCGCTATTACGGTCCCTGTACGACCACCCCCGCAAATTATCTTGTGGTTTTTCATCTTTGCCACGCCCCTTCTTACCTTTGCTATACCAAAAGCTTTGCTTAATCTCCCTTCCAGTACTGATTCCATTATCTCAATAAGCACATATAAGGTTATACCCACGCCCGATATGATCAACACAGTTGCAAATAATTTACCGTGTGATGTATGAGGTGTTATATCCCCATATCCAACAGTAGTAATTGTGCAAATGGTCAGATAAAGCGCGTCGAGGTAGGTAGTAATCCCCTCTTCGAGATACCAAAAACCCACCGTCCCTATTACAATCACCACAAGTAGCAAACTAACAGCAATCAATGCGTGTCGTATTGGTTCCATATTTCGCAAAAATATTATACCTGTGGATCATAAATAAATTGCAAAAACATGTGCCGAAAATTTTGTTTCGCCAAGGAAGCCAAGGCCCGGAATTGAACCGGGGTATAGCTGATCTGCAGTCAGCCGCGTCTGCCTCTCCGCCACCTTGGCGCAATTCAATTAAGATTCCATAAATTAAGAATTACGAAAAATGCACTTCACAACCCTGATTTCATCTGAGCCGGGAAGAGGTTTTTATACTGATGCGGACGTTAGTAGCTGCGGGCTGAAAATCTCCTCTTTCGAGTTGATTCTTACACCCCAGCCCTATCAAACCGTTCTTCTAACGGTGTCCTTAAAGGAAGTCTCTTTTCGGGGATGGCTTCGAGCTTAGATGCTTTCAGCTCTTATCCAACAGCGCGTAGCTGCCCGGCAATGCCCTGTCGGACAACCGGTACACCAGAGGCGCCGCTGCTCTGTTCCTCTCGTACTAAAAGCAGCTTCCCCTCAGACCTCCAACACCCCCAATAGATAGCAACCGACCTGTCTCACGACGGTCTAAACCCAGCTCATGATCTCCTTTAATAGACGAACAGTCTTACCCTTGGCTGCTGCTGCACAGCCAGGATGGAGA
>QMVO01000193.1 GCA_003661125.1 Methanosarcinales archaeon | reverse complement strand
GCTATATTTAAATACCCCTGCTTCCACTCCAAATGTTGCGCTGATGGATTACCACCCTAACCATTATTGCAAGAATATCGCATGGAAAGTTTTAAAATAAAGGGTAGCTATACAAACACCTTTCCCTTATATATCTCTTTTGTTCCTCGTAGCTCATGTTCATGAACTCTTTGCTCAACTTATCCCTGATTTCACGCATCATTTTCACAGCGTCAAATTTCTTCTCACTCCTCATAAGTTATCACCTCCAATGGACTTCTTATTTCTAATAAGGGATAACCATATTTAAGGTTTACAGAGTTGTATCCACGAATCCTCTACAAGTTTACAATATGTCTGAAGTTCCAGCTCACTAACACATCCACACGGTTTATTGTTGCAATCGCTATATGTTCTGCATCAACTAATTTCCCTTCACCTATTACCCCCTCAGTGATGTACTTCCCGGCAAGATTCACCGCTTCTTCCGTTAATTCTATTCTTCGCTTCAGGACCATTTACCTCAAAACCTTTTCCTCGATTCAAAGGAGAGAGATAAGCCCGGTCTAATAGGTGCTTTCCAGTGTATATCCTATTTTTCACGCAAGAACTCGACAGCTATCCTCGTTTCTTCGCCTGACAACCACATCAGCTTTCTTCATTTTATGCTTTTACCTTTCTTCTTCATCTTCACTTTCGCCTCTTCTACACCCCTTCTTTTATATTTCTTTCTCTCTTTGCGCTCCACATACCATCTCAATATCCCGGCGTTTAGCAGCCAGGTGTTCAACAAATCCATCGTGAGACCGAACAAAAGCACAACAGAAATGGCTCTTAATATGGAAATATCGAGATAGAAGGAAACGAGGAACATGGCGAATACCGCTGACAAGGTAGTGGAAGTCATCGTTATACCTGTTCTCATAGCATTTCTTACCTTCTCGTTTAATTCGCCTTTCTTACGAAGCAGATTAGTCGTCAGTAAGATATTAGAGTCCACGGAGTAGCCTATAAGCATAAGCAACGCCGCTACCGTGCCAAGCGATAGCTCCATTCCTATTACGTTCATACAGGCAACTGCGATAACGATGTCAGAAAAAGCGGCAAAAATTACTGCTAACGGTGGTATAAAAGTTCTGAATACGATGAAAACAACGATTGCCATCAGAACAAAAGCGATTGTCAGAGCGCGTAATGCCTGGGTTTGGTATTGTTCGCCGAACACGGGACTTATACTCTCTATTTCATAGGTTCCAACGCCATATTCTTTGTTAAGCATGTCAATCAGCAGGTCATACTTTTGTGAAGAACTTGTCAGATCGAATTCTATCCTCCTCTCATTACCCACACCCGTATCCGCTATGAGGGTAACGGGGTAATCGGAGAATTTTGCGATTAGCTCTTCTCTTGTTTCGTCTGTGGATATTTTCACCCACGTTCCGCCCCTGAAGTCCATCCCTAAGTGTACTGGTGAATTTATACTTAGCTGTGTGGAGGTGAGCAAAGCTAAAGAGACGAGCAAAATGATTAGAGGTATGGCAACCAATTTCTTCACAGAATATTTCGTTATGTCTATTTTTTCAAACAGGCTTTCTTTTTCTGGCATATGGCATACACACTCAAAATCATTTATATTTACTTAAATAAAACTTTTCTCCACAAGACCATGAGAAGGAAAAGAAATTTTATCACGGCTTAGGGGCTAAAACCTACTATTCTCGACTTCCCGGGCGGCAGAAGGCTTAATATCTTATCCTGTGTTGCTATTCGCTTAATTTCCTCTTTCTTTTCATCCTTGGCACTATCAATAAAGATTTTCACAATTTCCTTTGAAAGCTCGTTCTTTTCCAAATCATCTCCGGGCACAAGTTCTATAAAATTATCCAACTTGCTCTTTTGCGAATCAGAAGGAGGGCATGCAATCAATCGCTTTTTGTCCTTTTCAATACCTATACACAGTCTCAATGCCGCCTTGAAATACTTCCTCTTTCCTCGCACCACAAAACTTCCCTTCTTTATATACTCCCCAGACGGTGGTGTCTTGCTTACTTGTTCGCCGGTAACGCAATAACATTCGCCTTCATAGAACCCGTATTTCCACAAGCTGGAATAAGAGGTCGCGAATTGTGCTATTTCCCTTAATCCTTCCTCTGAAACGTCTTTTCCTCCTGTTTTCGCGATTACCACCGGCGCACCTTCTGCCTGGGTATGGAAAAAGAGGTCATTGGGTTCCATATACTTCTTGGCAAGTATTTCATTGGAGGTTGCGTCTTTTCCGCCTATGACGAGAAAACCATCTGAAGTCCAAAACCATCTG
Source organism: Methanosarcinales archaeon (assembly GCA_003661125.1). Lineage (GTDB taxonomy): Archaea > Halobacteriota > Syntropharchaeia > Alkanophagales > Methanospirareceae > QMVO01. The sequence goes on along the minus strand of QMVO01000193.1, from coordinate 2,153 downwards.
AACCGCTCATACCACTCCTCCTTTTCTCTCCTAACTTCTCTTCTCCTCGGGATCAACTCCTCCTCCACCCTTACCTCTTTCTCTTTCTCCCGGCTTATCTTAGCTTGCGTCTCTTCTATCGCTCTCTCTACACCAGCTCTCTTCTTCCTGAATACTTTTGCCTTCTCATAATACGCGTTTGCATTCTTGTGCAGAGAAACTGAAGTATCAATCTCCAGCGGAATACCAGTATTCGGCAGCGTCAAAGTAACGACTTTCTTTTTTTCTCCCATTTCACGCAGAATATCTACTATCTCGGTGTAGTGTGCATAGATCAACTCGCCCTTTTCTATGCATTCCTTCTCTCTTTTTTTGAACTTGCGAAGTGCCTGGGATTGCTCCTTTAAAATCCGCTCATACTTTCCAATCTCCTTTTCACGCTTATCAATCGCTTCTCCTTTTATCCCTTCTGCTATTTGCGTTGTGAAAAAATCATCCACGGCGTCATTAAAAGAGGAAAAAAACACTTTTTCTTTGGTTTCATAGATGCTCAGCTCCAAAGGAAGAACATCTACTTTTTCTTTTCCTTCCTTTTCCAGCACGATGTGTGCTCTAAGCTTGGATTTGTCATTTGTTATTAAAGGCTCAAATATGTCAAGTATTGTCTCATGGATAGCTTTTATTTCGTTTTCTGTGAGTTCATTTGCCTTCTTTTTCTTTTCCACCCCTGCTTTTTCGCACAATTCTTCCGCATATAATCTTCCTAAACCCAATTCAGATGCAAGAACCCTGAGGATGTCTTTATCATGGGCGGATTTGCACAGATCCATCAAATCATACTCGCTCATTTTCAAGGGATTTCCTCTCGAAGGCGGTCGTTTATAATTCTCACCCACTTTTATTTTCCTTGATGCGAAACTCTTTCTTTTTAATGGCAGCAAAATCTTCCCAGTTTCATCAATAACCACCACGTTCCCTCTCGGAAGCAACTCTGCGATCAAACTGAGTTTTTTATCCCACCGCTCTATCGTTATCTCAACTATCCTGTCGAAGTCGAGTTGCCGTATTTGTGAAATCCTGCCACCGCCGAGATGCTTCCTGAGGAACATTGAGAAGCTGGAGGGCATTCTTGGCGAAGGTCGCCTATATTTAGTGATGTGAATTCTTCTTCCGGCTTCGATAATCAAATCAACCCCTCCTCTGTCTTTTTGATGCAGCTTTAGTCTTATTTCTTCTTCACCGAGTTGATATGCTTTCACAACTCTTGCCCCTGATAGCTGCTCTTGTAGTTCAGTAACGAGAGCTGCTATGTCTACACTGCTCATTGAATCCTTCATATCAAACTATCTTACAACTTTTTGTAGCTTCGATTCGATTTGAAATTTGGCTTTCTAATATCTAATAAGGGCTTAGAAATAATCACCCACTCGTTCTACTGCTCTTGCAATGAGTTCAGCGCATTTATCGAGATCTTTCAAGCTTAACAACTCCACAGGCGAGTGAATGTATCTCGTGGGCACACCGATTACGCCAGTAGGTATGCCATTTCTGGTAAGTATTATTGCCGTGGCGTCGGTCGTGCCACCTTCGGATACGCTGAGCTGGTATTCTATATTATGATGAGATGCGGTCTCTTCAAGCCATTTCAACACAGAGCGTGGCGTTATTATACCACGACCCGCAGCATCTGAAATGGTAATTACGGGACCCTTCTCCATTTCTACCGTCGTGTCTTTCTTCTCTATCCCCGGATGCCCCCCTGCTATATCGGTATCTATTGCAATCGCCACATCGGGGTTGAGTTCGAATGCTGAGGTTCGTGCTCCTTTCAACCCTACTTCCTCCTGCACCGTGCCTACTGCATAAACCTCGAATTTGGTATTTGCCCTTTTAAGTGCTTCTATCATGACCGCAATTCCGGAACGATTGTCAAAGGCTTTACACGTGACTCTTTCGTTTTTGAGCTCTACCAAGTGCCTATCTATTGTGATGGGTGTGCCAATAGAGATGCCTGCTTGTTCCACTTCTTTTTTGCTTCGTGCACCCACATCTATGAACATATCCTCGGATTTTACCACCTTCTCACGCTCTTCGCGCTTCATTTTATGCGGTGGTTTCGAGCCGATAACACCGAACACCATACTGCCATCAGTGTGCAAAATCACCCTTTGGTT
>QMVO01000192.1 GCA_003661125.1 Methanosarcinales archaeon | reverse complement strand
TCGAAACGAAGGACGCAGTCAGCACCGGCTATCTCATTGCCTTCAGGATCTATGGTTATGTTCACTGTAAAGTTCTCACCGGGAGAGACTCTTAAATACGATGGCTCAACGCTTACTATTGGTGCTGGCATTGCGGAACACGTTTGCATGCCAAACACAACAAATGCAGTGGAAACTATAGCTGACAAAACCCCATTCCCGTTCATTTCTTATCGGCTCTCCTCCTTTTTAATATGAGGTATGATGTTGCAAGTAACCCCAGAATTGCGAATACCGCTTCAAAGCCAGGCAATCCCCATTTTCTTTCTGGTGTAGGCGATGCTAAAGGAGAGGCAGCCGCAGCAGGAGTAGCTGAAGGTGAAAGCGAAAGCGAAGGTGTGGGTGTGGGTGCGGGTGTAAGTAGAGAGGATGGAGGGAAATTAATCCTCCATTCTTCTATCCCACCAAGCATGTTGTAAACGTTTTTAAAACCATTCTGGACAAGTATTTCGCTCGCTGTTCTGCTTCTGCTACCGGTTTTACAGTAAACAATGATTTTTTTAGACTTGTATTTGTCTAACTCGCCAATTCGCGATTCTAACTCGGATAAGGGGATGTTGACCGCATCAGGTATGTGTCTCTCTTCATATTCCTCTTCTGTTCTGACATCCAGCAGAATAATCTCTTCTGGATCCGCTTCCATCATCTCATGCGCTTCTTCAACCGTAATATCCGCGATAGCAGGCTCACCTGTAACTTTTCCTATGGTGACCGTCCCATCGTTAATCTCTGTCTCAAGCTCTTCCTCATTTGGGTCGAGTAAGATTACATCACTCAATTTCAAATTGCTCCTTCCCGATGTTCCAATTACCTCAAAGGTGATTGACGCCAATGCGCCGGGAGCAGTCACCCCGTGCTCTAAACCTTCTCCTGTTCTAAATTCGCCATACTCGACCTTCCCAAGGGTATTATTAATTATGTTCGCGACTACAATTGTTTCTAAACCATCCTGGCTCAGGAAAGGTCCTTGTGTCTGCGAAGTTGCATTGAGCAAGTTATTGTCGGAATATAATAAAACGTATTGAGCGGCGCATATCTCATTGCCTTTCGGGTCCACGGTTATGTTTACCGTAAAAGTCTGTCCCTGCGACACATCTACGCTTGGCGGCGACACGCTCACAACTGCTGGTGCGGCTTGCGCTGTCATAAACGGTGTGCCAATGAGTAACACGATAGATACCAAACCCGCCAATATTGTTCTTCTTTTTTCCATTTTTTATCACCTTTTCTTTATTTTATTTACCACTTAAAAACTTTTCGGATTTTTTTTCTACCATGCGGTATGCCTCCAATTTCTTCCTATGATTACGGCGTCAAGGATGTTTATCCTGCAGTCGTTGTTCAGGTCTGCGCCATCTGCCTGTTCGTCATCCCAGACATAGTTGTAGCCATTACAGGTAGCTCTCCAGTGCTTTCCTACCCATACCGCATCAAGGATGTTTACCTTCCCGTCGCCGTTCGCATCTCCTGCTATATACACATTTACATCTACGTAGTCAGTATCGGTATTCCCTTCATTGTCTTTTACTGTTAAGCTTACATCGAAAGGTTCATAGCGACCACTTGAACCACCAACCCAATTGTATGTCTTATACTTATGCTCTACCCTTTCACCATATCCAACTTCGCCGTCGCCGAAATTCCACTTGTATTCGGCTATGCAACCAGGGGAATGGAATCCGGAACCGTTAAGATATGCTGGACCCGGATATTTAGATGCTACGTTGTTGTATTTGTGGTCTGATTTTGGTATTGCGCGAGTCAATAACTTCACTTTACTTTCCGAACATACAAGAACATGGAGCCCGGGTATATCTTGCTTTACACTCTGATTTACCCATGGTTCCCATTCTATATCCACCGGATTGCCCTGGTAACTAAAGGACATGTCATAGAATGTTGCCTCCCCCGGAACATCGGTAACATCGTAAACATTGCAACCTTCTAAGGTTGCGAAAACACCGAGATTGGTATCACCTATAAAATCTTCAGCTGCCCAATAACCCGTGCTGTCACCGCTGTCTAAATTGGTAATACGTATATGCCAGCGTGCGGAAGCTGCATACCATTCTAATTCCCCTTTAAGTCTGTCGCCTACACTTACATCTATGGGGCTGCTCCAGTAATAACCTATGGTCTTGTTACCCCACCAAGAGGCTGCTGTCCATACAGGGGCACCACGGTTGTTCCACTCTAGGACGGGCTGTATAATCCCACTTCCATCATCTGGCTCTACTGCATTAAAAAGGAAATCAACAGTATTTCCTTCTGGCGATGATGGATAACAGGGTGCTTTCCAATAAGCCGTAAACTTATCAAGTGCATCCACAGACCAGTTATTTGCATCTTCTATCCAACCACTAAATTGTGGAGGTTGACTAAGAGCACTTGTATTTTCTCTTACTACAGTTGATATGAGTGCCCCATCTGGTGCATAAATCTTAGTTGCGCTTTCTGTTGATACCCATCCTCTATCGTCTGTATAAAATTCAAAAGGCTCAAAAGTAGCTGATGATTCTGATGGGGATTGAAGAACGTAAGTTGCCGGTACCACCACTCCAGCAGGTGTTGGAATCATAGCAGCCTCAGAATCTCTGGCTTTTAATATGGGTTTTCCATCCGGTGTGTAAATCGTTGTTATGCCATCGGCAGAATGGTAAATTATCGAGCCTGTGGGAATAGAATACACATCCTTCCCTTCTTCTGGACTTAGCGGAGCGGTGATTACTACATATTCTTTGCTCTGTTCCTGAGCAGTAACTAATCCAATACTGCATGCCAGCAACGACAATGCTATTATTCCTATATCTATTGCCCGTTTCTTTTTCATTTTTTTCTTTTTCACCTCCTAAATTTTTGGGTGTTTATATTATAAAGCGCCCCACCTCGGCGCTCTTGTTCCATATTCAGTGTGAATGAAATTTCACACCACACTTACTGTAAGCCAATGGTCGGTATGTCCTCCTACTCCAGATATCTCCATATACAACACGTATTTACCCGGAGAAAGCTCAGGACTTGTTTCTATTGTAATCTTTGAAGTGTATTTCTCATGAGGTCGTGCTAAAAAATTATTAGGCGCTATACTGACATACAGACCTTCTGGCATTGGTAATTTTTCCTCTTCCGGCATTGGCGCCGCGTTTACTTTACCCGTTATCCTGTAAATATTGTAGCTAACTTCTCCAGGACCACCCTCTCCAGTATGCAATGTGTAATACGTTTCCTTCGTCTCTCCCGGTTTTAACGTTATAGAATTATTATGGAGATACCCACGTGGGAGATCAAGTCCTGATGCCCCTGGGACTGTCACTACACTGGGGATAACCCTTAGCCAATCATCACCTATCGTTTCGTTTTCGCCCTCAAAAATCACTCGTAAGCACAACGTATATTCCCTTGCGAAACCGGCAGTTGATGCATTTACATCAGGAAGAAGCTCGGGACTTGTTTTTACCGTAATTTTTGAAGTGTAATTTTTATGTGGTTGTGCCCTAAATTTAGAAGGTTCTATACTGACATCCAGACCTTCTGGCATCGCCATTTCTTCTTTTTCGCCCACTGCGGCCACCCTGTAAATTTTATAGCTGACTTCCCCCGGACCTCCGTTTCTGGTGTAAAGTGTATAATATGTTTCTCCTGTTTCCCCGGGTTTTAACTGCATGAAATTTTTATGAATACCACCAATTGGAACTGTGAGCAATTTTTGGGTTAAGGCTAATTCTTCTTGAAGTTCTGTTTGAGGTTCTGTCATATTCGATGGTTTTACAATCCCATGGTCCGATACACCTTGCAGATACGCTGCCACTATTACACCTCCAATGATAACGAAAACCGCGATTAACACTATCGTTGTTTTTCTCATTTTCCACTCTTATTTTCTTTCATCTTGCATTTCATATAAGATTAAAAATTTTTATGTTTGGATTCTTTCTTTTACCATGCGGTATGCCTCCAATTTCTTCCTATGATTACGGCGTCAAGGATGTTTATCCTGCAGTCGTTGTTCAGGTCTGCACGGTCTGCTCTCTCTCGTTCTCCCCATAAGTAGCTGGTGGGAGAGGGAGTGCATTCTTCGCGCCACTCACGTCCCACTATTACCGCATCAAGGATGTTCACCTTGCCATCACCGTTCGCATCTCCAGCCATATAGACACTAACCGGTATGACAGTCGTGTTTGCGAGACCTCCGGTGTCCTCCACTGTTAAATGGACATAAAAAGGTTCGTAGCCTGTTCCATTCCAATTATAGCTCGAATAAACATGCTCAACTATCTTACCCTCGCCTGAATATCCATCTCCAAAATCCCAATTGCAGTTTGTGATGCTATCGTTATCGGGGTCATAAGAAGAGGAAGCATTAAAGAAGGCTTTAGAGGGGTAATCGGAACCCATATTATTATACCGGTGCGCAGAGATTGCGATAGCGACAGGAGG
>QMVO01000191.1 GCA_003661125.1 Methanosarcinales archaeon | reverse complement strand
TCGCTTCTTGCAGTTCTGCGGTTGTAATGCTCTCTCCACCATCCGAATCGGGGTCGTTCCAGGGGTTCCAATCTCCTACGGTTGTTTTTGTTAAAACAGAATCAGATTTAGTAGAATCGCCCATAGAGGTCCCTATTACCTCGACCTCCCGGTAACTCTCAGCAGGATGTCCTATTACATCAGAAACATTTAACACAACTACTGTGCTCTCACCGGGTAGCAGTTCAACACTACTTTTATCTAGGGTATACACCCAGCCACAATAACACGGTGGTGGCAGTATAAGATTTATGGTATCCTCTATATTCCCAGTGTTCTTGACTGTTATGTCATAGAGTGCATAGCCCCCTGATGGGATACTCTTTTCTGGATTGGCACAGGATAGATCAACACCATACCTTCTGATGAATATATCTTTGCTTGCTTCGTTATTTTCCGTACTCGCTTCTTCTGGGCTGCAATCAGCTATCACCACGTAAATCGTATGCTCACCTGCTTTTCCTGTTGTATCCCAGTTTACGGATGCATCTTTTGGTCCGCTCGGGGGTATGTCACTTATAGATTGTGTGACGCCTATTTGCGTTCCGCCATCATCAGGGTTTCCATCATAGAACTTCACATTTGCACTGTTTGCGTCTTTATTCCCTATGTTGTGGACGGTTGCGGTGATTTTTACAATATCTCCTTCAGTTGGATTTGAGTTTGAGAATGTTATATCGCCGGGGGACAGTGTTAGGTCAGGTTTTCCTATGGGGACATAGCAGGCAGTTGCGGTATGCGCATCATTCATTGTTACAGATATGGGATTCCCGCTAACAGGATTTCCATCTACTTTCCAAGTTGAGAATTCATATTCATCCGCATTATCGGGTGCTTTTCCAGTAGTTGCAGTTGAACCAGTATCATACCAGCCGCTTCCTGAAATGGATGTTATTCCTGCGGGTTCTGTATTAACAGTGAGATAATATTGTGTCTTATAGTTTGCTGTGTATGTCCCAGCAGTGGTTGAACCTGCGGTTATTTGTAGCGATGTGCTCGTTGAACTGCTCTTTCCACTCCAATGTGTGAAGGCATATTTTGATTGCCCTGTGATAATCGCTTGCTCTGGAGGCACATTGACGTTGTGCGTTGTTCCATCGTCCCATTTAACGGTGCATGGCGAGTTATATATTGTTCCGTCTACAGTTATCTGCATGGCATTGTTCGTTGTTTGGAATGTGTAGGATCGAGTTACATCAACCCTAAAAGACCGCTCTGCCGGTGTAGGATCTTCGTTACCGGCTTCATCCTTCGCCTTCACTTTGAACGTGTAGTCTTTATTAGGTAAATCTTTATAAGATTTGCTCGTGTCAGATGTCCATGAAGACCAAGAAGTATCGTAACCATCTAACTTATACGAGTAAACTAAATTTGATGTCGAGGTTACAGTATCCGAACCCGTCCATTTGAAGGTAACGTCGCTGTAATCAATCTTTCCCGTTGGGCCATCTGTTATTGTTGTTTGTGGTGGTGTTACATCCTTTAATTGGATATCCGGACCTGTTTTACTGCCCGTTTCCGTGTCACCTGACCTGTCATTATCATCGTCAGTCGCTATTACTTTCCAATGAATTTTATCGCCAACGTGGTCTTTCCATTCGCTCTTTGGAATATCATACCAATAAGTGTTGCCGGAGTGTCCAGATGGATTTTTTGTTTTCCAGCTTCCGCCATTGTAGCGATATTTAAAATCTACGTCAGAAATACCAGAAGGGTCCGTAATATCGGCTTTTAATCTGATATAACTGTTGTGTGAATCAAGAACAGGACTTGCAGGCTCAGATTTCATATTTGAGATTGAGGGTGGTGTTGTATCATCGTCTGATATGAGTCCGCCTGTCTTAGTGCCGGAATAAGAAGTTGATTTGTCATTTGGTCTATCATTATCGTTATCTGTTGCTCTCGCTTCCCAATAAAGCGTTTTACCAATATGATTTATCCACTCACTTCTTGGAATTTCATAGTGCCAATTGCTTCCAAGTTGCGTTCCTGATTCCCAAGAAGACCAAGAACCGGAACCAAATTTATATCGGTATTCCACTAAGCTTATACCTGAAGTGTCTGACCATTTGGTGGCGATAACATAGGGAGTGATATCAGAGTCGTCTATATTTCCGTCATCTGCATAATCATCGAGGTTGGGGCCTGTTGTGTCATCATCTTCAACATGGAAAAAATAACTTCCTGTATGTTGAGGTGCACCTATTTTTATCGGTTTCATCATGCTCATAGAGCCACCTACGGAATTTCTATCATCAGATACCGTAATTGTATCATCACTATGTATCCTATCATCCTCATCATTAGCTTTCCAAACAACATTCATCCAGATATCCCCCAATTTTTTCGGCTTAATATGGAAGTAGGCATCATCTATTGTGCTACCTTTTGGAATTCCGTTTACTCCAAAGTATATCCAACTATCTGGAGGATCCGGAGAATAAGCCCAAAAATCCCCTTTACCGACAGGAGTTGATGTTTCTCCAGCGTTTTTGTCTTTTAATTCTGCTTTTATCTGATCTTCATAATAAGTATCATGAAAAGAATCCCATCCCGCTGCTGAGTTATCATCCCCAATGGTCATTCCAATATCGTATATTTTCTCTTTCTCATCATCATAAATGGTATAATCTGAAAATTCTATTGTGGAATCGGTAATTCGAATTAGCTTATTGTCCCCAGGAATACCTGCACACATGCCATATCTTTTTGCTCCGGGTAACCACGTTTTGCCCCACCATACAGCACTCCAAAGATTATTGTTCCAATAATTATAACTTATTGCAGCATCATCATCAGAAAAATATCCAGGATTATGAACATAGATTACATCTTCCGAATCGTTATATCCAATTACAAGAACATCGTGATCTATATAACTTCCACTCCCGCCACCCTTACTATTTATGCCACAAATTATTGGAGATTCGGCATACATAATCCATGTCTTTAAATCATTAGTATAGCCTGTAGGACTGCCATCTTGAATAGGGTGGTTACCCTCACCTACATATGTAAGTTGATAATTCTCATAATCAAAGTCCAAATCACGCATTGCTTCGTCCACATCATCCCAATGTGTCATAACATCATGAACTTCTTCTAGTGTAGCTCCTTCGGATGTAAGTTTATTCAAATAATGAGCAATTTCACTGGTTTGGGTTGCGCCATTCCCTAAATTTCGTGGTGAAAACCACTGATGATGCATTGCTAAGCAGCATGCCCAGCACCATCCAGTCTTATCCTGATAATAATATGGAACCTTTCCTTTCATCCAATCTGTCTTGCTTTTTTTATCTACCGAACTTGATGCATACGGTGAAATGTTTTTGTCATATTTTTTAGTCGGATTTAATTTGATAATTGGCGGTTGATTAATGGGTCCTGTTCCCACAAAACCTGAACTTTTTGCATCTAACGTTTTAAATTGCAATTCTGTTCTCATCTTTTTAACTCTTCCTGTTTTAATAGAGTACATTATATGCTCTGAAATTGGAGCATTCTTTTTTGGTATTACCCAAAAGCAACCCTTTTGTGGCCCTATATAAACAAGTTTCATTTTATCTATAGAAAAATCCGTTGAATCATAGTTCTGTGCAGCTAAAGAAGATTTTAGTATCTGCTCAGACGGTTTATCTAAATTTGCATTTCCTTCTACTCTCCAACAAAATTCGCCGGTATATGGATCTAAACCTATTAATCCTATCGTTTTCCCATTTTTCTCAAATGGGACCACCCAAAAGAATGGAACGATTTCTCCATCCACAATTTTGTGAAGTAAAAATGGTTGCTTGGGCTCACTGTTATTCCAAGAGGTTGGAATGTGGATGTCCATTTGTTTTATAGCATTAACAATTTCTGAGGGAGTTTTGATTTGCTCGGTAGAGGATGATGTTCCACTTGCCACACCAGCAAATCCGCTCACAACGGCTAACGTCAAAAACACTGCAACCAAAAACAAACACCCAATCCTCCACATCTTATTCATTGCACATCGCCTCCTTTCCGCTAAGTACATTCTCCCCCAATACCGCACAGCCAAAAACTGACAAAAGCATCGTCAAAACCACAATCAAACCCCAAACCGGCATGCCTCTTTTCACGTTGCGCATCTCCCCCTTATGGATTTACCTTTCTATATTTATTTCCAACATTGCCATCTGGCTTCATCACGTATAAGCTTTTCGAAATTTTCATCCCGAATCCCGAAAGTCGGCACAGATTGTGATGACACCATACCCATCACCTTAAGCGAGCTAATTGGGCGTTCTGGTGGTTCATTCTGGATGCCGGGTTGGGATTACTGGCAGTTAGCCCACATTTCATAACGACCTCAATTTTTCAATCAACTTCTCGATATCTCGGGTAGCAATTTCCAAAGCCGCTTTGTTCATCTGACCCTCATAAAAGTTCCTATGTAAAGCGTTTGCAGTAAAG
>QMVO01000190.1 GCA_003661125.1 Methanosarcinales archaeon | reverse complement strand
CAGCTCATCGCCAAGGTCTACGGGAAGAATGTCCTGGGTGTGGGGCTCGGCGGCGCCACCACCAATGTTTACTCTGTCTTCGAGGGGAAGTTTGTCCGAAGCGTCAGCGCCAACCTTGGCATGAGCTACAGCATCACCAACGTCATGAAGGAAGCAGGCATAAAGAACATCATGAGATGGCTACCCTTCGAAATAGACGAGAGAGATCTTAGGAATAGATTGATGAATAAGATGATTAGACCGACGACGATACCTCATACGCTTGAGGAATTAATAATAGAGCATGCTGTAGCGAGAGAGGCGCTGAGGCTTGGGCTTAAGCATCATAAGAGTATAGCCACAAGATTGAAGGGGGTTAAGATTTCCCGAGAGGATATGAGTTGGATTTTTAGATCTGAGGTCGCTGAAACTTACATAGATATGATGAAGATAGATATCGTGGCCGGCACAGGGGGGCTTCTCAGCCATGCCCCGAGGAGGACACAATCCCTTCTAATTCTGACCGACGCCTTCCAGCCCGAAGGTGTAACATGGCTCTTCCAAGATAGCGTCTTTATGATGCCCCATCTTGGCGTCCTATCCACCGTCTACCCGGAGGCAGCATGGCAGATCTTCGATAAAGACTGTCTCGTTCGTTTAGGAACAGTCATAGCACCTAAGGGGATAGGAAAGGAAGGGGAATCCGTGATGAAAGTCGAGTTGGAAATGCCTCAGGGGGAGGTCATCAGCGAGAATGTAAAGTTCGGTGAAATCAAGCGTATTCCGTTATCCGTGGGTCAGGAAGCTAAAGTAAAAATTTCAACAGAGGGAGACTTCAAGATCGGGATAGAATACGGCAACGAACTTGAGGCAACAGCTATTGGAGGCGAGGTGGGAGTTGTGCTAGATGGAAGAGGGCGGCCATTGCTATTACCTGAAGAAGACCAAGCTAGAAGGGACAAACTGTTGGAATGGTTCGATAGCATGAATCTTTACCCCAGAGAGAGAATGGAGAGTCTATTGGGAAAGAAGTGAAAAGAGGGGATGTAGTTGAAGGTCTCAAAACACGCCTATGCGTATACGCCTGGGTTAAAAATAAAGGAATTTACGATAATCAATAAGATAAGAAGATTACCCATACCGGGTAAGGTTCTTGTTAAAGAAGGGGATGAGGTTAACTACGACACAGTCGTAGCTGAGACATTAGTAAGCGGGGATCCATACGTTATACAAGCAGCTGTTAAGTTGGGAATAACACCTGACGCTTTGAAAGATTGTATGGTTAAGAAGGTGGGCGACCCCGTGGAGGAGGGGGAGATCCTAGCGAAGTACATTATGTTCTTTGGACTGATAAAGAGATACGTGAGATCGCCTGTTAAGGGAACAGTGGAGTCCGTTTCCGATGTCACTGGGCGGATAATAGTGCGCGGTGCACCAGTACCTGTATACGTGGATGCCTACATTCCTGGTAGAATCATTAAAGTAATTCCTAACGAGGGTGTGATCATCGAGACTCAGGGCGCCTTTATACAGGGTATCTTCGGAATCGGGGGAGAGAAACACGGAAAGATAGATGTTAAAGTGGAAAAACCTAATGAGGTCTTAACCCCCGACAAAATTAGCTCAGACGATCGGGGTCATATTCTTGTAGGCGGATGCTTAGCCACTCTTGATGCAATGAAAAAGGCGGTTGAGGTAGGAGCAGCTGGGATCGTAGTCGGAGGAGTTGAAAGTGAAGATCTTAAAGATTTTATGGGGACTGAGATCGGCGTTGCGATAACAGGAGAGGAGAAGCTTGGTATCACGTTAATAGTTACAGAGGGCTTTGGAAGGATGGTTATGCATAAAAGGACCTTTGAAATATTGAAAAAACTAAATGGATATATGGCTTCGATAAATGGTGCAACCCAAATCAGGGCAGGAGTTATAAGGCCCGAGGTAATAATACCATATGAAGGCGGAGCTTCTCAGGAGTCTTCTAAAGACGAACTTGCTGTGGGGATGGTTCCGGGTACTAGAGTAAGAATAATCAGGAATCCCTATTTTGGGTTCATAGGGAAGGTAGTAAGTCTTCCTGTTGAGCTACAGGAGATCGAAACAGAGTCCAAGGTGAGAGTATTGGAAGTCGAGTTGGAGAATGGTCAGCGGGTCATAGTCCCTAGGGCAAATGTCGAAATAATAGAAGTATAAAGGGGAGAACAAAAGCGGTCATTCGATAATTTTTTATGTCCCTTCCACATCTAAATAGAAATTAGGTGAGAGCGATGGGGCTATTCTATTCAGGTAGGGTCGTGGAGTTCCTTTGGCTGGTCTTGATGTTCATATCGGTCTACTATTATCTGAGAAAGGTCGAAAAGGATGAACCACTTCCAAGGATAAGGACGTTGCCTGCAACCAAAGCCATTGAGGAAGGGGTTGGCCGTTCTCTTGAGATGGGGAAGCCTGTCCACTTTTCCATGGGGAGCGATGGTGCATATCTTACAGGTAGCGCAATGAGTACAACGATTGCATCTCTTGCTTTGCTCAGATATACCACAAGGCTCTGTGCAAGATATGGACCAAGGTTTATCATGCATTTGCCCAGCCAGGGATACGCCATACCTCTCATAGAGGGGGTAATCCGTGAGGCATATCTAGAAGAAGGAAAACCCGAGTTATTCCATAGAGGAGATATGCATTACTACGGATGGTTCACCGCAGCGTTCTCCCCAGGGGTATACGAAAGCTTCGCACGGGACGGAGTAGGCCTATTTATCCATGCAGGTAGCATAATAACCTATAGCTTCCCAGTGTTAGAAGCCGCAAAGATACATGGCGCTATAAGCGTTGGCGGCACACCAAGATGGACTGCCACGTATATCTTCGCAATAGCCTGTGACTACCTCTTCATAGGAGAGGAATTGTTAGCAGCCGGTGCGCAAGTATCTGGAAACAAGTTACTTATCAGTGGGTTGGCCAGTGAAGAGATCTGGAAGTTCCTTGCGATAGGCCTTCTCATCCTTGGACTGCTCCTCAAAGCAGTGGGGATACCCTTCGATAAAATCTTGGTGATGTAAGATGGCAGTGGTAAGCTTTCTGAAGAGGGATGTGCCTATTGCCTTGATCATCATATTCGCTATACCCTTCCTGTTATACAGGTATATTGACCACCCAGCAATAAAGGCGGTTTACTCGGAGCTGGGATTCTGGTCCTCCATAATATCAATGATCGGGTGGGGGCTAGGAGTCGTCTATCTATTCCAAGGGGAATACGCCGCAACGAAGAGGAACCCCTCCACAACCCAATATCTCGCCTTTGGCTTGCTCTGTGGTTTCTCCTTGCTGCTCGTCGGAATGGCTTTAACTCTTCCAGGAGACCTGAACAATCCACATTACCTCTGGGTCTACTATGCCTTCTACAGATCCCAGACCACGGCATTCTACGGCTTAATGTTCCTCTACCTATGCTCTGCCGCTTATAGAATGCTTAGGGCTAGATCCCTTGAATCTACTGTTCTGCTCCTATCTGCGGTGATATACACTATGCGGAACGCCTCGTTCTTCACTTGGCTCGCTCCTTGGATAGGGCCGTTAGGAGATTGGATAATGCATTACCCAAATAAGGGTGCTTCCTCAGCTGCCGTGATCTGCATGGCCTTCGGCTCGATCTTGATCGCTATAAGGCAGATGCTGGGGCGAGAGAGAACAGCAATAGAGGTGGCCTAAGAATGGCGAAGGAAAAAGTGAAAGAGAGAAACATTTGGCAGAGGATCGGGCTGCTGGATTACCGTATCATATATACGCTGGTACTAATTCTAGTAGCGATCCCAATATGGTCTCCCATAGGCATTCCTTTGAGGGTCGGGCAGAACGTCAAGGATTATGCAGACGCATTATATGCACTAGAGCCTGGATCTGTCGTCCTCTGTAAATTCAGCGGATATGCCACAATGTTGCCTGATGTCGAGCCAATTTACATGGCCACTTGGAAGATCCTCCTGTCTCGGCCGGTCAAGTTCCTTGTCTTAATTCAGCATCCAGATTCCCCCTCCATCATACAGTATGAATTCGAAAGACTCAAACCCTACATCGATGAATATGGAAAAGAATATGGCGTAGATTACATGTTTTTCCCATACATCTCGATGACTGAGGCAGCCGAGATAAGCTTCACTGAGAACATCAGGGATATATTTACAGAAGACCTGTTCGGCACCCCTCTTGACGAACTTCCCATTATGGAGAACATCCATAGCGCCCATGACTTCGACTTGGTGATAAGTATGAGCCCGGAATACGACACTAGGAGATACTATGTTCCATACGGGATTCCCCTTATTTGCTGGGGAACCGGAACGGGACTACTGCCCTTCGTCCCGCCCTACTATGGCTACTCAGTATTGGGGTATTGCGGAGGGGCCTCCCAAGGAGGAGAACTGGAGTTGTACTCTGGATTCCTAGGTGAGGGCGTAAAGTACAATGATGCGAAGAACCTGGCCATTATAGGGCTGATGGTCTTCATAGTGGTTGGT
>QMVO01000189.1 GCA_003661125.1 Methanosarcinales archaeon | reverse complement strand
CATATCAGACACCCAATTATATCAAATTGAGTGTCCCAGATCTATATCAAGGTTAACCCCCTAACCATTATTGCAAGAATATCGCATGGAAAGTTTTAAAATAAAGGGTAGCTATACAAATACCAAAATTGTATATCTGAGAAGATGAACAGAAAAAAGAGCATCTGCCTTGCTTTTGAGGTGCATCAGCCTTTCAGGCTGCGAAAAGACTTCTTCTGGAATAAGCAAATGTTCAACAGAAGTGTGGATGTAGAAGACCTCTTTGATTATTACTTCTTTGACGATAAAGACAGAGAAGTATTTGAGAAAGTAGCGAGAAAATGCTATCTTCCTACGAATGAAATAATACTGAGGCTGATAGACGAATACAACGATTTTAAAGCCGCGTATAGCATCTCTGGTGTATTTGTGGAGCAATGCGAGAGATATGGTTCTGGTAAGGATATACTGGAGGACTTCAGACAGCTTGCATCAAGCGGGAAAGTGGAGTTCTTAAATCAAACTTATTATCATTCGCTGGTGGGTCTTTATGAGGAAGAGGGTGAATTTATCGAGCAGATGAAAGCGCATCGAGAATTAATGCGTGATTTAGTTGGATACGAGCCAGTATTTTTTGAAAACACCGAATTGCTGTATAACAACCGAATAGCGAAGCTCGTGGAGAACATGGGCTACCGTGGTATTTTCGCAGAGGGCGTGGAGAGGGTATTAAACGGGCGGTCACCAAACTACGTTTATGCACCCGTAGGCTGCAAGAATCTAAAAGTTATTTTAAGGAATTACCCGCTAACCGACGACATAGGGTTTAGATTCTCGCTAAAGAGCTGGAAGGAGTATCCCTTGAGTGCCTCTAAATACGCATCATGGCTCAATGCAACTCCGGGGCAATGTATAAACATCTTTTTGGATTATGAAACGTTTGGCGAGCATCACTGGGAAGATACAGGGATATTTGAGTTTCTAAGGGAGTTTCCCATGCAGGTATTGAAATACGATATGGAATTTTCCACACCTTCGGAGATAATAGAGAAGTATAAGCCAATAGGGGTAATAGATGTAAAGAATTTAGAGACGACGTCATGGGCTGATGTGGAGAAAGATACTTCCTGTTTCATCGGTAATACAATGCAGTGGGCATGTTACGAATATTTGAGATGGCTTGAGCCTTATGTAAAAGAATCAGGGAACGAACTGCTAAAAATATGGCGATATCTTGGCATAAGCGACCATCTTTATTATATGTTCACGGTAGGTGGTGCATCGGGGGATGTACACAGTTATTTCTCTCATTTTGAAAAGCCCTATGATGCTTTTATCGCTTTATTTTCCGTCATTCACGATTTCGATGTCCGCTTAAGGGCGAAGATAAAAAAAGCTGATTTTCCTTTCGTTTTTCTGGATGGAGAAAAAGTGTGGAGTTTGAAGGGGCTCTGTGAATATATAAAGAGAATGTCGGGAGAGGAGGTAGAAGATGCTATAAAAGGATATGTGGAAAGAGGAGATTTTGAGCGATGGATAAGAGAGAGTATAGGGGAAGAGGAGATTGCGAAAGAAATAGGGAATTTGAGTTCGAGCATGGAAAAGCAGAGATATGATGCGGATGAGTTACGGGAGAGGATATGTGAGATTATATCTGAGAATTGATTTTCAATTCTTCATACATGCCCATTATCCATGAAAATCCCTTTGCTGTCTTGTCATCCTTCCGTTCGTACCTATCCATTTCGCCCTTTCTAAATCGCCAAATATGATCTTTATCCCCCATGCGATTGAATTTGGATTTCCATCCCTTTCTCTTCTTCTATCTAAAATTCTCCAGCGCTTTTACTTTCGCTCATTTCCGCCAAATCCCTCCACCAAAATTACTGCTTTTCCCCCAAAATTTGCTCGATATTCTAATCTAATCTAAAAATAAAAAAAGGAACGTTGTTGAGACATCCCTGCTTTGGTGAAGGAAATCCATTATCTCAAGGAGCATTATCTGTGAGCCCTCAAACTTATTTATCATATGCAAAATTCATGGGTATTGAAGAATGAAAAAAAGCAGAAGGGGATGTAGCTTGATAGAAGAGATAGGAACAGTTGCTGGGGAGATATGGAATTTGTTGATTGAAAGAGGTGAGCTAAGCATATCTGGAGTGGTCTCAGAGATAAATGCCTCGCAAAGTATCGCTTACATGGGTCTTGGATGGCTTGCAAGGGAGAATAAGCTAGAGTTCGTAAAAAAGAACAGAGGAGTTTACGTCAGGCTGAAGTGAAAGAACTTGGAGAAACAGCGGGTGCAAATTCGGATATTGACGCTTTCATGGGAATACCCCCCATATAAGATAGGGGGAATTGCAGAGCATGTCTATGAGCTGTCAAAAGCGTTGACAAGAAAAGGACAGGAAGTACATGTGATTACTTTGGGTACTTTCTCGTACGAGGAAAAAGGAGGGGTGCATTTACATCGGATAGCAGTTGATCCCTCTAAACCCGATTTTATAACCTGTATGAATGAAGCGATGAAGAAAATCGGAGCTTCGATTATCGAATCCTCTGACACTGTTATAAATATAATCCATGCACATGACTGGATGGTTGGTAGCGCTGCGATAGAACTGGCATTCCGATACAGAAAGCCCCTTGTAGCAACGATACACAGTACTGAATTTGGAAGGTCACAGGGAGTAAAGGGAGAATATCAGATGAAGATACATGAAGTAGAGAAACAACTTGTAAGATTATCAGACCATGTGATTGTGTGCAGTGAGAGCATGAAGAAGGAGATACAAGGCTTGTGGTGTTACTGGTAACATTTCCGTTATTCCAAACGGGATAGATGTATCGAAATTCGATTTCGAGGTTGATGGCGAAGCAACAAAAGAAAAGTTCTGTGGTCAGAGTAGCGTGAAGATGATATTATTTCTCGGTAGGCTCGTTTATCAAAAGGGTGTGAATGTTTTGATAGGAGCGCTGCCAATAATCTTGTCTCGGTATTCAAAAGGAAAAAAAGATGTGAAGCTTGTGATTGTAGGAGAAGGACCAATGAGGAAGCAACTGGAGAAGGACGCTGCTTCTCTGGGTGTATCAAAAAATGTTGTTTTTACCGGTTATCTGGATGATTACATGGTGAGGAGTTTATTAAAAGCAGCGGATGTGGTTGTTGCGCCTTCCCTGTATGAGCCATTTGGAATAGTCGCAATAGAAGCGATGGCGGCTAAGACGCCAGTGGTTGTGTCTGATATTGATGGTCTTTCTGAACTAATAAGTGATGGAGAGGGCATAAAAGTACCGCCGAACAACTCTGAAAGACTTGCAGCCCGCATTGTAAAAATTCTGTCAGATACAGAAGAAGGTAAAAAAAGAGCGAAGGAAATGGTAGAAAAGGGATTCAAAAAAGCCCTCTCTTTAAACTGGGATACGGTTACGGAGGCTACTATCGGTGTTTATGCAAAGGTTTTAGCCCAGGCTTCAACTGATATACCAGCGCAAGAAATGGAAATAGAAACAGGAATAGAAACAGGAACAGAGAAAAGGGAGCTATGGAAATATTCGTATTCATAAAACTTTCTTCCATTCCACATTTTTTAGCGGTACATGATGGGCATATCCTGTTCCACGCCTTTCTCCATTTCTGGAGCAGAGAGTGCGGTCTGCCGCATAAGGTCGCGAGCTTTTAGCTTTATCTCCTCGCCTCTTTCTAATAACTCCTTCACATCTATGCCTAATTTTAAAAACTTCTCAAGTGACACAATTGCTGATGCTGCTGCACCAGGGTCAGGATACACCGGGAAGCACTGTGCGAGCAGAGAAATTGCATCCATTTTCCTCTTGCCGCATTCCCTTAGCATTAAGGCATACGGACCCGCAATAAAACCCTCCTCCAGCAGTTCCATTTGCTTATTCTTCAGCTCTTTTACTACTTCTTCACTGTTTCCCACGGCAAATACCTCTGGCTTGCTTATATCTATCCGGTTCCCCACCGGCAGACCGGTTATTGGGATAACAAGTTTAGCACCAATTTTTTTGACCCAGTCAGCCAAAGCACATGTCAGCGGATAAACAGCGCTTGAGGGTATCGCAACTTCTGATAACACTATTACTACGCCTTCATTGCCATATATACGCACCGGATTTTTCAATTTCCCTTCGTGCACCACCATAACCGGGGGGAACAAATCAGATTCGATATGGCCTATTTCTTTATAATCCTCCTTTTCCACGATGTAAGATGCTGCAATCGTTCCTACCAGACCTACATCGGGCAAACCCTCTATCACAATCGGATTTTTATGCACTACGCCTCCTTCCTCTACTATCCTCACCACTTCTTCCATTTCCATGATTTACATATACATTATCTAACTAAATCTAATAGCTATTTGTATAAATATTTAAGCCGTTTTCTTTCCCAACGCTTTGTCAAGAACTTCTCGAACTCGATTATGAAGAACATCGGTAGCGAGACCAAAATCATCGGTATCCACCACTCGGCAGGTAAAGCTTCGGTTTT
>QMVO01000188.1 GCA_003661125.1 Methanosarcinales archaeon | reverse complement strand
TAAACCTTTCTTCACCGCGGCGTCAACCATTGTTTCTGGCGGCGTGACCGACTCGGGATATGGGATAAAGCCCACCTTACTGAACCCGGAATAGTAAGTATGGGTATGCAAATCAGCCTGACCTGTGGATGGTGCACCCATGCTAAAAACACCTCTCATAATAAAAGAAGATCCGGTTTATTTTGTCTGCGTCGTTTTCTAATTTGTTTATCCGTATGCAGCATGCTTCTAAAGTTTTTTCCTCGGCACTCATATTTCTCAAGCAGCCTACTGCCTTTGTTATTTCCTGCGAAGCCTCCAGGATGACGGTGGAAAATTCGCTTACCGGTTCCGGAAGCGTTTTTGGCTGTCTTCGCGTAAATGTCAGTCTATTCACCGCTTTTTCAACGCCATCCAATACGTTGTCCAGATTATGAGCGAAATAACGTATATCCGCCTTCTCTTCACCCTCTCGACTGTGATCGTAAATCAGTTCATGTACGATTTGATGAACAACCGAATCAGCTTCGTCTTCCAGCGTATTAAGCACCTGACTGATTTGCGAAAGTGTTGAGTAATCTTCTTTTAATTCTACCAGTAGCTCCGCGGCTTCCACCGCCTTCCCCGCAAGGTTCTCGAAAAGACTGAAAAATTTCTTCTCCCTCAGTAGCGATATGTTTTTTTCGTATATCATCTTCTATTTTTGTGTTTTGCTAAGGCACATAAAAAGATTATGTATATACTTCACTATTTCTATAAACATCGGAAATATATATACCTAATTTTAAAGTACGTAATATAATCAAAACATATGTAGAAGATAGAGGTGGAAATGAAAGTAGGTGTTAATTCGCGACTGGTGAGGGAAATATCGGGGGGACCTTTGAGCCTCTCATACCTGGGTGTGGAGCTTGTAGAGTTAGGCTTCGATGACGTTGCCTTGCTGGACCGCAGTCTCGAGATAAAACATGCGATGCTGTGGGCACTTGATTCGTTTGACGTTGCGTTCTCGTTACACGTACCCACTTCAGACGCAAGGGAGCCGAACCTGAGAGTTGACCTCGGCAGAATGATTCGCCATAATTTCAAAGTTATGGAGCGCGTTTTCGAGATTGCTTCGCTCCTGGACATTACGCACATCGTCGTTCACGGAGGGGATATCATTGCAGAGAACGTGGATAAGTTCGCGGGCGTTCCATACCGCAAAGCTTTCGTGAACACCGTCAGAAACCTCAAGCTGCTCGCGGCTTTAGCACGTGAATATTCGGTGACGCTCTGCCTCGAGAATCTTTGCGATGATAGAGTGGGAAGCTTGCCCGTTGAGCTTCTCGCACTTCTTCACGCTGCGGATGCGGATATTTACGCGACGTTCGACACCGGGCACGCATTTATCATCGCCCAACGCTACGGTATCCCGCTTAGTGGATTTTTTGAGGTGCTGCATCCGTTCATAAAACACGTGCATCTGCACGACAACGATGGCGTCTCTGACCTGCACTTGTCGCCCGGCGAGGGGAAAATAGATGCGGGGAGCGTGCTTATGGACATCTGGGATATTCAACCAGAGAACGTGATTATCGAGCTAAAAAGCTTCGCTGACCCTAAGAATGTAAAAGAGAGCATAAAGGCGGTGAGAGGCGACACACACTTTTGGGAGGTGTTCCATGAACATGAATATGAACAAGAATGTAAAATTATCCATCTTGGGTAGCGGTTTGATAGGAAAAGCAGTAGGCAAGGTATTTGCGAGGTATGGATTTGAGGTGATATTTCACGACAGGAATCGAGCGGTGTTAGAACCTCTCGCTTCTGAGGGCTGCAAAGTTTCTTACGACCTCGATGGAGCGGTGAAACGCACTAATATCTCTTTTATTTGCGTGTCGTCCCCCACAAGAATCGGGGAATTCGACTCTCCGGAGGTGGAAGAGCCAAAATTCAAGGAGTATCTATTCATTTTCTCCTTTTTTTATTACAATCACAGAATCTTATACCCTGTATTTCTCTGAGCCACCAGTCTGCCAACCGATTTCACCGCTTTAACGATCTCCTCAACCTTCGCCGGTTTGTACTCCTTCCCCGCCGCAGTTACCACATTCTCCTCAAGTATCGTACCGCCGAAATCGTTCGCACCGAAAAATAGCGCCAGTTTAGCCACTTCAAAATCCTGTGTGAGCCACGAAGCCTGAATGTTCTTCACAGAATGCAGAACAATCCGTGCAATCGCTAACACCTGCAAATATCGCGTTGCCGATACCGGCTCCTTTATAATGTCGTAGAGCTCCGTGTTCTTCGGCTGAAACGTCCACGGTATAAAAGCAGTGAATCCTCCCGTTTTGTTCTGCAAATCGCGTATCCTGAAAAGATGTTCAATAATGTCTTCGTTGTGTTCAATATGCCCGAACATCATTGTTGCCGTTGTTTTCATTCCTATTCCGTGTGCAGTCTCCATTACTCCAATCCATCCGTCAGCGCTGACCTTATTCGGACTGACAACCTTTCGCACTCTATCGCTCAGAATCTCTGCACCACCTCCCGGAAGAGAATCAAGCCCCGCTTCCTTCAGCCTTCCCAGCGTTTCTCGTATGCTCAGCCCCTCGTTCCTCGCAATGAAATATACCTCTGGCGGTGATAGACTGTGAAGCTGTATGCCCGGGAATTTGCGTTTTATCGTGGAAAACAAATCTTCAAACCATTCAATACCTATTTTTGACGTCAATCCACCCTGGATGAGGATTTGCGTTCCACCTACATCAACCGTTTCTTTAACCTTCATCAATATCTCTTCCTTGCTCAAAATATAGCTTTCTTCTTGCCTTTTAGCGTAAAAAGCGCAAAATTTGCACCTCGATACGCATCGGTTCGTGTAGCTTATGTTTCTATCAACAACGAATGTCACGAGCTCACCACACTTCGCGCTCCTTATTTCATCTGCGAGTCCGCCAATAACAGGCAAAGGCAGTTCAAATAGGTGCAAAGCCTCTTTAAAACGCAAATCCACGCCTTCTAAATTTCGCTCAACATATTCCTTCCATTCAGAGTAAACCGTATTCATGACATTTCTCCTCAAAGAGCTCGAGCCCTTTCCTTGCTTTCGGCGATTTGATGTTTAAGTATCAACAGTTCTTCTTTTGGCACCTTTGCCAAACTCGGTGTCTTCTCAGGACATTTTCTCTTCTGTCATAGTCTAAAGTCATAGAATAAATTAAATTTGTCTTCTCCTCTCTTAACTCCACCATTTTATCATGCACAATAATATTCCCCAACGAATATATCTTAGCTTTTATGATATTTTGTTTCATTGCCTCTTCCTTCCCAAAAGATAAGCAACCGCCAGTAAACCCCACTATTGCGATTATCGCTTCAAATTTCAGATCTAATCGTAAGAGGACGATATATACAATATTTTCAATATAAGTTCAATCTCTTACAATTATCGTGTCTTCGCCACTCGTCGCATCCACCGCATCTTGAATCTTCGTAAAATCCGCCCCCCTGAATCATCAACATACCAAGTCTTCGCTGATGCCGTCTCTATGGCACAAAACAGCAACAATACAATACAAATCCCTAAAATTATTTTTTCTTCATTTTTCCTCCTTGAGTGTGTTAAGAGCTTTATCAACATGTTTCAAATCCACTTCGGCTAAATCTCTTGCATATTCAAATAAACTTTTTCCATAATCACCAGCGCTGATTCCCAAGTATTTGATTGAGTAATTTGCTCTATCCTGTAATGCTTTTAATTCATCTTTTTGCTCTTCCAGGTTTTCTTCCAACGAATTTAGATTTTGGTTATATTCATCAGGATTTGATACAAGTGATTTTATCAGATTGCATTCCTCTTCTGCCAATTTACTCATATTTTGAAAATATGGATACAGCTTTGCGTTGTTCAATAATGACATTTGAACGAACCTTACGCTACTCTCAGCCAACTGTTTGGCAAAATCATCCTCTTTTTCTTTTAATTTCGAGCTTGCGGTTATGTCCATTATCCCTTTCACAACAACAAACTTACCAGCAGGTATGTAAGTGGATATAACTTGAATTCCGATCTCAAATCCCTCCCACATCATTGCTTTTGTGAATATATCAACCATTTCTTTCTGGTACGTGGAATGCAAGTAAAGCGGTGCCATCCTGTTATAAACCTCATTTCGATACCTTGCTTCTATATACAATTCAGCAAAATCTCCATTTTCGAGGTGTTTGATATTGGGCAGTTCTCCCTCGAACTCATAAATGAAGCCATCTGGAAAGGTTACAGAAACAGCGCCGAGATTGATTTTTTCACAAGCGTCTTCGCTTAAATAAAACTTCGTCCAGTACCAGGTGCCTTCTTCTCGGTCTACCGTTCCGATATAATCTTCAATAATAAAGGAGGCGATGCCATCTTTTTCCAGTTTGAAAGAAGGTATTTGTTTAGCTCATTTCAAACAAAGCTCATTGACGAGCAATTTTTTGAGTTCGTCGTAGACATCTTTTCCCTGTAACCGCCACGTGGCGAAGACGGAAGCGATGTACTGGTAATAT
>QMVO01000187.1 GCA_003661125.1 Methanosarcinales archaeon | reverse complement strand
CGATGAGTATGGGAACTGGCGACTACGACATCATGACTGCTGATAGCAAGACCATCGAGGAATTGGGGTTGAAGGATCTGCGTTTTGGAGATATCGTTGCCATAACGGACCACGATAACGCCTTCGGTAGATGTTACAGGAAGGGAGCTGTAACCATTGGTGTGGTGATCCATAGCGATTGCAAGCTCGCAGGACATGGTCCAGGCGTGACGACCATCATGACGAGCCCATCTGGTAAGATAGTTCCCAAGAAGAACCCCGATGCTAACATCGGAAAGATCCTGGGTATCGGGAGGTTCAGGAAGAAGGAGTAAGGGCTTGTTGGAAGTTCTCTTGTGGGCCTTCAGCGTGGGGTTTATCGTTTTCTTCGTGAGTCACGGTTTGCAATCGTACATCTTCCTACACCGGCTGGGGTACACCGCGTTTCCACCATCTTTCAAAAGGGTGATCAGCCGTTATATCTGGTCGATGACCTTAGAAGCAATACTTGAGGATTTGAAACAGCGTAGGTCTCCAAAGGAAACGCTGTCGCATCTTTTTTCTTTGGTGGCGGAGATCGTGAAAGCCGATGGGTGGTCTTTTTTATTGACACCAGAAGAGGGCAACTGGGACTTCTACGTATGGTCCGATTCATACGACGGAGTCGAACTGCATCAGATAGCCAGACGGATTCAGAAGGTATCTCCTGAGAACATAAAAAAGGTCATCGTCACGAAGAAACCAGTGATTTACCGTCCACGTTTGTGGAAGCTGAATCAGCGCTTGAAAGTTTGGTTGGGTGTGCCGGTAATCTTCGAAGGACAAGTCGCAGGAATCCTCAATTTAGACTGGTTTCGACCGAAAAGCCGGCTGAGCTTGAGGTGCAAGTTGAAGGTTGTAGAATTTATCGTAAACGATGTATCTCGGGTAATTCCTCAGCTGTTTCACCTTCACGAGATCCTGCTCAACGTGCGGATAGATCCCGTTACGGAAACATACAATCGTACGGCCTTGGAAGAGTGTCGAACGAATCTGCAAAACACTTCCTACACCGTGATATTCATCGATTTGGATGATTTTAAACAGGTGAACGATTCTGTAGGACACAGGGTTGGCGATTTGGTGCTCTTAACTCTGGCAAAGCGTGTTCAAAGAACGATCCGTCCGGATGATCTGCTGGTCAGATACGGCGGAGACGAGTTCGTAGTGGTCACACAAGCGAAGGGAAAGGGTTTGGAAACGCTGATAAACCGGCTCCAAAGTGTAGTGGAGACCCCTGTGAAGATTGATGAAAAGGAGTTCCGCGTAGGCATCAGCATCGGTACCGCCCTCGTTCCAGAGGAAGCCAGCTCCGTCGAAGAGGCGATAGAATTAGCCGATAAGCGGATGTACGAGAATAAAAGAACCAAGAATCGCGATCGAGGTTCGAAAGCGGAATCTGGTGGGGAATGAAAATTCTGGCGATCAAGAAGTCAAGCCATATTCTTTAAGTTTGTAGTACAGTGTCCTCAAGCTGATACCCAGATCGCGTGCCGTTTTCTCCCTGTGCCAGTTGTTCTTCTTCAGGGTTTCCAGGATGATCCTTTTTTCGTATTCGGCAATCATATCTTTCAGCGATTTCGTTTGCTCTATGTGCGGTTTTTCTGTTTGACGCTGCATCGGGATGACCACATGGCAAGCTTGTATGATGCGCTCGTCCACATCCATTGCGATGATGGAGCGACCCACGGCGTTTTCCAGCTCCCTCACGTTTCCAGGCCAATCATAATCGGCCAGGATGCGAAGAGCTTCTTCCGTTATGTCTTCCACTACCCTTCCGTATTCTTGATTCAACTTGCGGATTATCCTTCTCACGAGTTCTGGGATATCCTCCGGTCGTTCTCTCAAAGGGGGGATGTATATGGGCACTACATTCAATCTGTAATAAAGGTCCGGCAGAAATTTGCCCTTTTCCACCAGTTCTTCGATGTTCATGTTGGTGGCCGCGATCACCCTGACATCCACGTAAGTGGGCTCGCTTCCACCAACGCGCACGAATTCACGATCCTGGAGAAATCTGAGAAACTTCGATTGAACACTCGTCCCCATCTTGCCTATCTCGTCCAGAAAGAGCGTCCCGCCATCCGCCTCTTCTAAAAGTCCGCGCTTCCCCCCTCGTTTGGCTCCAGTGAACGCTCCTTCTTCGTATCCGAAAAGCTCGGACTCAAGAAGTGTCTCTGGAAGCGCAGCACAATTTACACTCACGAATGGTCCTTTGCGTCTTTTACTGGCGTTGTGAATAGCGTGAGCGAAGAGTTCTTTCCCCGTGCCGCTTTCACCACGAAGCAGTACAGTGGCGTTAGTGTCGGCTACACGTTTCGCCTGTTCTACTGACGCTTTCATGGCATTGCTCACTGCTACGATATCGTCGAATGTGTAGCGCGCACTCATCCGCCTCACGGTCCTTTTCAGATCTTCCAACTCCCTATGGAGCTCCATGATTTCGGAAGTGTCGTGAATTACACCCACGCTTCCTTTAAAAACGCCGTTCACGAATATGGGATCAACGTTGACTATAACTTCCTTCCTTCCAGGGCCCACCTTCATGTGTATGTTGCGCATAGGCCTCTTTTCCTTGGCTACCTTTATGTGCATGCTCTCTCCTTCGGCTATGTCTATGGTGGCAGGTTTGCCAATGACATCTCTGGCGCTCAAACCGGTCAAGCGCGTGTAAGCCTTGTTCACCAGGACGATCCTGCCTTCTTCATCTGCCACCGAGATAGCGTCGTGAGTAGAATCTATTATTGCCATGAGCATCGCTTCAAGCTCTCGGAAGTTGGTTACCTCTTCGGCCATCCTGCGAGCGCTTGAAACATCTCTAAAAATAGCAACAGCTCCAAGGAGTGTCCCATCACTCGCAAATATGGGTACCCTTGTCGTGATGATGGAACGGTTTCCGATGTACTGAATCTGGTCGTACTCTGGTGTTTTCGTTCGCAGGACGATATGCATTCTCGTGTTGGGTATCGCTTCGGTAACGTGCGACCCGATCACGTCCAAATCGAGCTTGAGGATCTCTCTGGCCGCCTTGTTCACGTAGATTATCTTGCCATCTCTGTCCACGGCAATGAGACCCTCTTCTATGGAGTTGAGCATCACCTCGTAGAGGTTTTCCTCCACGCTTTCACCACCTCAAAAAGCTTTCTGTAATCCTCCACACTGAGGTTCTCGGGTCTGACATCTGCTGGTATACCCAAACTTTCCAAGAGTTTTGAAGATATCTTCGCGCTGTTGATAAGCTTTTTCCTTCGGTTCGAGAAGCATCTCCTAACGAATCCTTCAAATTCGGGATCCCGTGATCGAGTTGCAGGGTGTAACGAGATAACCGTCGACTCCACTTTCGGATTGGGTACGAAATGGGAGGGTGCAACATGGAAAAGGACTTTCACATCACAAAGGCTTTGGACGAAGACGCTGAGCGAACAGTAATCTTTAGATCCCGGACAAGCTGTGATCCTTTCCGCCACTTCCTTTTGGAGCATGAGTATTGCGAGCTCGGTGGAAGTCTCTTTCAATAACTTGCCGATTATACGGGTGCCAAGGTGATAGGGGAGATTACCTACGAAGACGTAGTTTCCATACTCTGTGAGGTCGAGTTTTAAAAAATCTTCGAAGACCAACGTGACATTTTCAAATGGCTCGAGCCTTTCTCGAAGGAGAGGCTCGAGCCGTCTGTCTACCTCTACCGAGATAACCTTTCTCACACACTTTGCAAGTTCCTCCGTCAAAGTGCCGGCACCGGCACCGATCTCCACTACTTTCGATCCACTCGGTACAAAGGACGCAATCTTTTTGGCTATCCGTTGATCAGAGAGAAAAACTTGACCAAGAGATTTCTTGAGAGTTATACCATACCGTCTCAGCCAGTCCGCGGTCTTCACAGCTCAAAGCACTATCTTTTCGGATATGGATTTCGCTTGAAGGAAGAGAAGCAGATAGTCTCTACCCCCTGCTTTGGAATCGGTACCCGACATATTGAACCCACCGAAGGGATGAACTCCGACGAGTGCTCCCGTGCACTTCCTGTTGAAATAGAGGTTGCCCACATGGAATTCGTTTTTGGCGTATTCGATTCTCTCTCTGCTTTTGCTGTAAAGCGAGCCTGTCAGTCCGTACTCCGTGGAATTGGCGATCCGTATGGCGTCTTCAAAATCACGAGCTTTGATGAAAGCTACCACGGGGCCGAAGATCTCTTCTTGAGCTATCCTCGCTGTGGAATCCACATCGGCGAAGATCGTCGGTTCGATGAAATATCCACCGAGATCTGCTCGGGTGTTACCCCCATATACCAGTCTTCCCTCGTTCTTTCCTATTTCTATGTAAGAAACGATCTTTTGTGCAGCCGCTGAGTTGATCACCGGGCCGAGCCAGTTTTCCTTGAACCTCACGTCCCCCATTCTGATCCCTGAAGTGAGTTCTACGGCTTTTTCCAACACGGTATTGTAAACACTCTCCACCACGATCGCCCTGCTCCCTGCGGAACATTTCTGCCCCTGG
>QMVO01000186.1 GCA_003661125.1 Methanosarcinales archaeon | reverse complement strand
TTCAAAATGTCCTCATTGCTGGTCTCCCATCTGGAGTGTATCTGATGTGACACCATGCCTTCGCATTTGATTATCGTTACAGACCGTATGCTCTGCGTTTCCGGCGTACTGCATGCAGGACGACCTGCGGACGCAACTCCGCTATATGCTGTCATAATAATAATAACGGTAATAATCATGATTATTGCTATCGCACTTCCAGCTAATCTAACCTTCTTTTTCATCTTTTTCCAATACTCCATTTTTTGCTTTCGCTCAGCTCGCATCTCAAAGGATTGAATTAAAGCCCCCACCAGCCTGCATTCGGATTGAATGTTTCTCCTGGTTCAGGTAACAGCCATGACCAATCATGTTGCCCGTGTTCACCTTCAAACGCGGACCAATTATGCTCCGCAGGTTCATAGGCCAGCCAGGACCAGTCGTGCGGCTCCTCTTCAGGCGAAAACGCGGACCAGTTATACTCCGCAGGTTCATACGCCAGCCAGGACCAATTATGCTGCTCGTGTTCGCTTTCGAACACTGACCAATTATGCGCCGTTGGTGTATATGTTAGCCAGGACCAATTATGCCCATATGGCACTGCATGTACCGGTCCTGCCAAAACCAAAATCACCGCCAGTACCAATGGCATTAAAGCGACATTCCCTTTCATCTTCCTATTCTCATCTCCTTTACTTCGCTTTCTTTTTTTTAATAAAAAATAAGTAAGGGAAATAAAAAAATCCCCTTTCTTCGCTAACGCTCACCACGCTTGCTATGCCTATGGACTATATACTGACTTATACCCGATGTCCTTGGTGAAATCAACATTCTTACCGTATCCTATTGTCTTCTCCCTGTACGCCATCCTGGAACCGAGATCGTCCTCACCACGTCCATCTTCGACATATACGCCCACACCTGCAACCACGAAACCAGTACCTTTTGCTGTGATTTTGTACTTCAGGTTTACAGGCTCTCCGGATGTACCCGTTATCCCTACATCGGTGGTGGTCTCAGCCTGCACGTCAGTCGCGACTATCTTACTGTACGTATTCACTTCCTCGCAACTTCCCGGGACAGCAGGTTTATCTGGTTTGTCTTCGCATACTTTGAAGGGGCAGAGTTCCTGTTTCCACGGTTCAAACATATCCCAACCCGTACATGTTTCTCCACCGTCTACCCTAGCTTTCGCGTGGGCAATGACCTTCATCCCTACCTGCTCTTCGTGGCTTATCGAACCCAATCCGCCTTGCGTGTATCCAATCTGTTTATGCACCGCAAGATTCGGCGTAGTGTTGGTATCCACATTGAAAGCCTTATCAAACTCAGTTGTGCCGTTTGATCCAATCATCTTCTCATCGTATCCTATCTTACCATATCGTTCGTAATTTGCGAGAGGCGGGTTGTCGAGAAGATCCCCGCTGTCGACCTCCAGATTCAGCCTCTGACTTTCTACTACCGAGCCATTGCAGATGACGGAGGTTGTGATTTCAAGGATTTCAGTTTGATCTGTGGGAGGCACCGGGTGGCTCGCTAAGGCGACGCCACTGAAAGCAATCATCAGAGCGAGCATTGCTATTACGGCTGCCCTTATTAATCCAATTGTTTCCTCTTTTCTCATTCTTTTTCTTTTTTCACCTCCTAAAACTTTTCTTTTACAAAGGTTTAAACCTTTACTAAAGAAACTATAAATATTATATTTTTCTTTAGCATAGGTTCTTTCATTCCTTACGGTTCTGTCCAATGCGCTTAACGATGAAGCTTATGTCGCCATAATCGGCTGTTCCACTTCTATCCACGTCATACTTAGGATCCGTTGATCCCCAGTGCTCTATAACTTCCACTATATCCCAATAGTTCACTATTCCATCTCCGTTAACGTCTCCGGGTACGGCTATTACGGTAACGCTAAGATTTACTACGTCATCTGCTGTGCCGTTTATTACTGACATAATATCTATGGTGTAAGTCCCGTTCACGGTGGTGAGGAAGCCTATCTCTGCTAATAGCGGTGCTTCCGGATATTCAGTGGGTAAATCCGGTGCTTCTGCTACTATTACGTCCACCCAACCTGTACCATTCCGCGACATGGCGAAGTTAAAGCTCCCCAGTGGGTCTGGATGTACAGTGTTCAGTAGTAGTTCAGGTGGGAAAGTCACATTTATATGGGCAGATGCTACCGTTTGATTCGTTGTAACGTTCACTACAAAAGGAGAATCCTCGGGTATGGTATCAGCAGGTTGTAATGGCGGGACCTCTCCCTGCATAAACGGTCCGTTTATACTCGTGGTGGCACTTGCGTAGGACATCGAAGTGATCAACAAGACCAACCCCGCTACTCCTAAAATTGCTATTCCTCTCTTCTTCTTCATTCTTTACATCACCTCCTAAAACTTTTCTTTTACAAAGAAACCTTTACTAAAGAACCCTATACTTCTCCTTAGCTTAGCACAGTTTTTTCCTTCCTTTTTCTTTAACCTTCCTTATTACGTACGCTCATGGTAATTTAACCCTTGACGTGTAATCCATCTCAGCATGGAACTGCCACAAGCCGTGCGCACTGCTCCTCTCATTATACGTCATTCGGGAACCGAGCGTAGGCTTACTTACATTACCACAAGCACAATGTCCGCTGTTTTCCGTAGAACCTTCCAGCGCATATGCACTAAACTGTGCGGCAATGCTGCCGTGAGCTAACGTATCAGCACCCCCTGAGCCTGTCGCAGTAACACCGCAACGCAAACTTACCGGCGAATCGGTAATTCTTACTTCACTGCGTGTCGTAGCCAGTACGTCTGTCACGACCATTCTACTTGATGCCTTCGCGTCCTCACATCTTGCAAACAGATTCGGTATTGCGACGCATGCGCACGGACACAGACACAGTACCTCTTCTTCTGTTGCGCAACAATTTGAGACGATACTCATGCCTGCATCCTCATCAAGGCTTAACGAGCCTATCGTATCTGCATGGTTATATCCCACGCTCTTCATCACATCAAAATTTGGCGAACCTCCGGTATCTACCCCCATATCTTTCACGAACCGTGTCTCTCCATTCGTTACTTTTAAACTACCCCTGTAACCTATCCTCCCAATTATTTCCCTATCCTGGAGTGGGGGGCTGTTTGTAAGGTCTTCGTTGCTGCTTTCAAAATTAACCTTCTCTGTTTCGCTTACCATGCCCCGACATGAGATTAGAACCTCGGTCTTAACCGACTGAGTTTCCGGCGTGGTGCACGCCTGACGGCTTGCTACCGG
This sequence comes from Methanosarcinales archaeon, assembly GCA_003661125.1. GTDB lineage: Archaea > Halobacteriota > Syntropharchaeia > Alkanophagales > Methanospirareceae > QMVO01. The sequence continues at coordinate 1,277 of QMVO01000186.1, read as the reverse complement.
TACGGGGGCTCCGCAGAACGTAATCATCAGAGCCATTGCAATCGCTACTATAACTGCATCCACCATTCTTGCTGCTTTCTTCATCTTATCTCCCGTTCCATTTTATTTATACTCCCTCTGCTTGCTTCTTCTGCCATACCTACCTGAACGCGAAAAAAAGAAAATGGGGAAAAAAAGAAAAAAAAAATTCCCCTATCTTGTTTCAGTTTTCGTTAGCTCACCGGTCTTATTTTTGACGTGTAATCCATCTCCTTGTGGAACTCCCACAAGCCGTCCGCAGTGCTCTTCTCGTAATGCGTCAACTTGCTACCGAGTGTGTATTCCTCTACAACACCCAGACCACAATGATCGCCCTCTCCAGAAGAACCATCCTCGACATACACCTCATACTCCGCAGTTATGTGACCCACACCTGGAGTTCCTGCTCCTCCTGAGCCTGTCGCATCGATAGCATAGTGGAGGCTTAACGGACTTTCACTTATCCCTACCTTTGATACTGTCGTAGCCAGTACGTCTGTCACAACCATGGAGCTCGATGCCTTCACGTCCTCACAGCTTGCCGGAATTAACTCTTCAGCAGCGGACGCGAATGGGCACAGTATCACATCTTCCGTATACGCCCAATCGCCAACGACACCAAAGCTCACTTCCTCGGTGTGACTTAACGAACCTATTGTCGCACCCTGAGAATATCCCACGGTTTTCATTACGTTGAGATTCGGCACACTCCCCGTGTCTACGTCCATGTCCTTTATGAAGTTTGTCACTCCGTCCGTTACCTTTAAGTCCTGGTAGTAATCCATCTTCCCCACTACTTCCTCCACACCAAGAGGGGGATTGTCGATAAGGTCTTCGTTGCTGCTCTCCCAGCTCACCTTCTCCTCTTCTGTCACCATGCCCTGGCATGAGATTTGAGTTACGGTCTTAATGCGCTCGGTTTCCGGCGTCGGGCACACAGGTTGACTCGCTAAGGCAACTCCGCTGAACGCAATCGAGAGAACCATTGCGGTGGCGACTATCAATATTGTTGCTCTTTTCATTTTTCTTCTTTTTCACCTCCTAATTTTTTTGTTTTTTATTTTGCGCCTACCTATCGGCACAGTAGTTAGCAGCTATTTTTATACTGCGTTATTTTGTTATTCACAAGGTGATAGAAAAGGATGCGGTTTTTGGGTAAGGACGATAGGTAAGAACTTAAAAGTTCTCGTTCAAAATATTTTTTAAAAACGTTGAGTCGAAGCAGCGAAATTAAGCACAACTTTTATCGACTCCGTTAA
>QMVO01000185.1 GCA_003661125.1 Methanosarcinales archaeon | reverse complement strand
GTGGTCAGAAGGGTCGGCAGCTTCCACAACTGTAACTTCATATCCTTTTTCAGAGTGAATAGTTATAGATTTGTTTATGTCCACGTTCTCAATGTAAGTGCCTTCCCTCACGATTATTATATCCCCGGCAGATGCGGCATCCACTGCTTCCTGTATCTTCAAGAATACACCCGCTCCGCCATCGTCATCTACGTACAACGTCTCTGCGGAAGACATCCCTGTGAAAATGAGAAGCAAAACTAAGGAGATGCTACAAAAAATAGATAATCTCTTCGATAAACGCATCGCTTTTTCACACCTTATCCACATTCGGTTACCTTTTATTTCTTCTCCCTTTTTCTTCTAAACAAGAAGAACACTATTCCGAGCACGATTGCTAAAGGCAATGCTAAGGTCGGAAATTCCGGTATCGCTTCGAATCCAACATCTACTTTGCTGTCAATTGGCTCATCTTTGTCCCACCTCCCGTTTTGGTTTATATCCACGACAATGTCATAACTTCCTTGCGCAAGTGGCGCACTCCATATTTCAGTGGCTGAAATGCTTCCAACACTTCCTGTATGCACAGTGTCCGCACCACCGGAAACATCGGTTAATGTGTCCCCGGCGTGCCACTCGTCTTTGTTGTTCACGACATAAATGTCCACATAGGTGCTGGGTGGAAGACCAGCAGCATGGCAGTAAACATTCTCGCTCAGCTCAAAAATGTTCTTCTCCTCTCCACCTTCATCACAAGAAGTCACATTCCTGACCATGTAAGTTACCACAAGTTGTGGGCGATGTCCCTTCTTCTCTGTATATTCACGTGATCTAAATCTAGACCATTGGTAGGAAATGGTGGAATCCTCATACCTGTCTTTTATCCTCCATCCATAGTTTGTATAGCTATTATTTACGAATCCTTGCACATCTGATGCAACGTCCCATTCTAACCACTTATTTTCAGTCGTTCCAGTGGAATTGGAGTCTGTTAACGAATCAGCCACGTTTGGTTGATTATTCCATGTTATTCCTGTTTCTGTCCAATACCCTGTTACCCTGTGGATATCATATATTCTCGAAGAGCCGGGTGCATTATACATATAAAGCCTGAGTTTTGCAGAAATAATAGTTGTTTCAACCGGTATAGAAGAAATGTCGAACTTAATAAAAGTGCGCATATTCTTGTTTGATTTTGACTTTACTTCTAAGTATCTGTGATGGTTATAGTTTTCATCGGGGTCGCGCTGATTCACGTAAGAATCATCGGTTGGCGGAATTGTCACCGTCTCTGCACTCGCTATTGACATCAACAGGAAGATTCCCAGCATCGCCAAAATCAAAATACCTGCTTTGTGCATTTTCACTTTACCCGCGATTCTTTCTCAATCTTCTAATTCTCTCTTTCATATACTTCATTATATATAAATTATAACATTTTGGATGATACGGTAATGCCCGTGATAAAAAACGCACCATCAGATGTGAAAATAGCCCTGACTCTAATTCTTTTCTCAATTCTCTTCATCCTTATCCCTCCATTCAATGCTGCAACACCCCTTAGAATACTGTTCGCACTGCTTTTCCTTCTCTTCGTGCCCGGCTATGCACTGGTATCCCTGCTTTTCCCGGGAAGCAACGATTTAACGGGTATAGAGCGCTTAACTTTATCAGTGGTGTTAAGCATAGCAATGGCGATATTCGACGGCTTCGCACTGAACTACACACCCTGGGGCTTCAGACCTGCGCCGATAGTTTTATCGCTGTCTGCCATAACCCTCGCACTCTTATCCGCAGCGTTGATACTGAGACGGAAGATACCGGAGGAAGAAAGATTCCGATTCAGTTTCGCTGATTTTTTAGCTACCATTCGTTCAAGAAGTGAAGATGCACCATCAGACATAGAAAAAGCGCTTATCATCGCGCTTATCGCTTCGATAATCGTCGCTGCGGGAATCATCATGTACGCGAAGTTCACCTTCCCGAAGGAACGTTTCACTTCTTTTTACATCCTCGGCGAGGGCGGAAAAGCGGAAAATTACACAACAGCTCTGTATCTGGGACATCCTGCATCTGTAACCGTGGGCATAGAGAATCACGAGCTTGAGAAGGTTAATTACACGCTAATCACGAAATTAGGTGGTTCTGTCGTTGATACACGTGAGATAACGCTTGAAGAAGGAGCGAAATGGCTGAATACTATCTCTTTCGTGGTGAACCGTGTAGGACCGAGGATGAAACTTGAGTTCCTTTTGTATAAGGAAGACAGTAACGAGCCTTACAGGTCGCTTCACCTCTGGGTATCCTCTCATATAGACTACAAGCATCCTGAAATATTGAAAAAATATGCTCTTCCCCTTTCGCTTATTCCCAAAGTCAATAACAGCGACTTCACGCTGAACACCGGCTGGAGATTTGCAAGCAACAACCCGTACTTCAGAGGTTCTTTCTTCAATTCCACTGAGAAACCCTCGGAAAACTCCACGATTAAAGGCTATGTCAAGGAGTATGAAACTGGATTGCCAGTTTCAGAAGCGCATGTAGTGATTAGCGACCACTATGGCTACGTGAACCGCACAAAGACGGACGAAAAGGGATATTATGAGTTAAAGGTGAAAGAAGGGCATCTATGGCTCGAATGCTGGAAGGAATCTTATGAAAAGAGCAGCATTGAGTTCGACATTGCAGAGGGGGGAGAGCTTTCAATTAACGTAACATTAAAAGTTCTGCCTTTGTTTAACGTCACGGTAATACCGCCGCCTGAGGAGAATGAGGGACAACTGCCACAGATTGTCACTGAAGAGTTGCCGCCTGAGGAACTCCCTCCAGAGGTTGTTACCGTCGGTGGTTATGTCCTTGATAACGTCACGAACATGCCAGTTGCAAACGCAACTGTGAAAGCATCTCATTATGGCTTCGCTCGTAGCACAAAAACCGACGAAAGTGGTTACTTCGAGTTCAAAGCACCTCAAATAGGTATGGAAATAGAGGCTGAAGCCAGTGGATACTTGCGGAATAGCACCTGGATAAACGCATCTATATATAATATCAAAGGAAAAATGCAGACGATAATTGTGAGACTTACGCCAGAAAGCTCCATGATAAGCGGCTATATCTTTGATAAACACGGCAAACCAATTCCTGATGCAAATATTCGTGTCGGTGACCACGCAGAACTGCATAAGCAGTGTTATTACAACGTGACGAGGAGCGATTCCACTGGATATTATAAGTTGAAGATTCCTGCTGGACACTTCTGGATGCGTGTGTGGAAAAAGGGCTATATGGGAAACTTGGCTGAATTGGACATTGCATACGGCGAGATAAAAGAGATAGATATGAGGCTTGAAGGTTTGCCGAAGGTTGATGCCGTGGTTTATGGTTACGCACTTTGCAATGATACTGGCCTTCCAGGAGTAAAAGTAAAGTTAAGCGACCGCAGAACCTACGAGAAAATCGCATACACAGATAAAAGCGGTTATTACGAAATAAAAACAGTCCCTGGCAGGTTCTGGTTATTCGCAGAGCCTGAAGTTTATTCGGAATGCGTTGATGTTCGCATAAGCAGCAAGCAGAGGATGAGAGTAGACCTTGAACTGGGCGCTTCTCCAACAACCTCTTATGAAATAGCTTTCCCTTACGGTACACGTTCCAGATACGGTGACTACGGCACAATCTACCAGACCATATACGCTGAGGAAGAAGGAATCGCCACTATATCATTTAAGGTTTGTGACTCCTATGCCTCGAACAAATCCAGAGGATACCACTTCAAACAGGCTTTGTTGAATGATGTCATCATCTGGGAGGATGACGTTGCTGGAGACGAAGGCTGGGAAGAAGTGAATATTCCTGTGACTTTGAATAAAGGTGAAAACACATTAGCATTCCGTGTATATGAGAAGCAGAGTGTAGGATGGTTCCCTGTAAAAGTTTGGTTTGATGATGTCAAAATAAAAGCCGTTCTTATTTAAATAAAAAATGGGGCTTACGCCACCCATCATTGCTATTTCCGCTTCTTCACCTTTCGCCTTAGCTTCTGCAACTTCTTTATAATCGGAAAAGGGTTCGGGATACACATCGCGCTCAAATCACGTGTTATTTTTATGCATTCGCACGCTGTTTCTCCGCCACCGGTAACTATGTAGAGATTGCATGATTTCGCGAGTTCCTCTAAGACCTCTGCGACTTTTTATACATAATCATATCTCATAGTTCGCTCAAATCATAGCGCAGGTTTTAAATTATATCGAGCTTCACAGTAATGGACGAAGAAGTTGGCATAAAAAATGAGCGTGTGGATGCTATTTTCCCACGCACGGAAATTGGAAGATCACAAAATTCCCGGAAAACTCCTTAAAAATAAGCGAATCGTGAGATAAAGTAAATGGTTATTTCTGTTCTTCTGTTAATCTTGCGGTTCTTTCACACGCTAAACTATATCCCGTGACGTGTCAACTTCTACACTGCTCGCTCCTATCTTCAGTCGCATGTATTTCGTCAGTGGCGAACCACCTCTTATCTTCGGCGCTGCGAACTTCAC
>QMVO01000184.1 GCA_003661125.1 Methanosarcinales archaeon | reverse complement strand
CTACTTCCTTAGAAACAACGTGATTTATATCTCGTATAAGCCGTTTCTCTCGCCCGGAGAGATGCTTTAGCACCCTTTTCGCCGAGCGAGTGCCCTTTTTCTGGAGCCGCTCACGTTGCTTCTCGTATATATTTCTTACATTCTTTATATCACCCCCTCTAAAGAATCTATTTTTCTTATCCGTTGTGGTAGCGACTGCTAAATAGTTCATTCCCACATCAACGCCCATGAAGTTGGACACTTTTGTTATGTCCGGCTCTTCTATTTCTTTCTCGCAACTCAGATGGAAATAATAACGACCATCTTTATGTTTTACTAATTTAGAAGCCAGATATTTCCACGAACCATCAAAGAACTGCTCAGCATATCTGTAATTAACAATCCGGTATTTCTTCCGCCCTCTTAATGTAGTGATGCTCAGCATATCACTATTTATCGTGAAATCTCTGCCATAGGAGAAAGTGACATTTGTAGGTGCGAAAGTGAGCAGTTGCCACTTTGCTCTCTTCACCTTTATTTTCTCTTTCAATGACTCGTACGCACCTGAAACTTGCCTGCAAACATTACATGCCATCTGAGACTTCAACCCTATGTTATCTCTGAGATAGCGGTAAGATAGTTTCTGAAGTGAAACAGAGGATATGGGCTTATTGTGGCGATAAACTATTTCTGAAGCATAGTTCATACCCTCCGTGAAAGCGTTTATCGTATCTTCCAGATCGCTTTCGCCTTCCCCCTCCCCTTCACGAAGTTTTAATACTATCGTTTTTGTGAGTTTCATAATAATAGATTCACTATATAAATATATAAAGGTTAATGGTGAAAGGGCAATTCCTCCCATGTCTAAAGACGCGAGAATCTTTGCTTATTTATATCTTGAACACGATGAAACAGGGTTTAAGCAATTCTATGAAGACCCGCACACAAAAGCGAAGTGGTATATAAAGAAAAATAAGTTAGGGGGTGATGTGGGAAACGGAAGTATATGTTGATGGTGGGTGCCGAGGGAACCCGGGACCAATGCGGATAGCTGTAACAGTACCTGCAACAAATTTCAAAATTATCAAAGAACTCGGTAACGGCACAAATAACAAAGCGGAATACCTAGCGATTATATACGGTCTAATCTATGTCAAACGCTTACGACCAAAAGAGAAAGTCTTCATATACTCAGATTCCAACCTAGTCGTGAATCAGCTGAACGGTTACTACAAGGTGAAATCAGATTCTATCAAGCAGTTGCATCAAAAAGCAACAAAGTTATTACAAGAGCTCCCAAATGTGACTGTCGTACACATACCACGGGAGTCTAATCCAGCTGGGTTTATGCTTGAATAGTTTTTTTATTTTTTTTCTCCTTTTGTATTTTTGTGCTGAAAACGTTATTGAAATAAAAAGAGAAAAAATAAAAAACTCATTTATTTTTCTTCTTCCACAAATTTCAATTTTTTAACCTTGATTTTCACGAAATCACCCTCTTTGATTCCCTTTTCCTCCATTAAGTGTTTGGGAAGAGTGAGTCTCCCTTTGGCTTGCACTTTTAGAATCACCTCATCCATTCACATCACCTCCTAACTTCTTTATTCGTCTCTTTTAACTTTTCTTTCACTTTTTCTTGTATCTCCGCTATTTCTTTGTCACTTACAATTCCAAGCTTAGTCAGGACATGTTCCGTCCTAAACAGATTCCCATGAAATATATTGTAGCTTCGCCGCCGCCAGATGTAAGATATGCTTCGTAGTCTTTTTTGTATGCTTTCAAAAATTCTTCTTTTTGCTTTTTACTTACGATTATTATCTTCATTAGCAATCACCACACCTTTGTATCCACACTTCGCTATACTCACCGGGTTCTGCTCGTTCGTCTTCCTGCTCTTCCTTTTCCTCTTCCTGTATCCTCGCTATTTCTTCATCGGTTACAAGTCCCAGTTTACGCAAGGCGATTTCTATCCCTGCGCAAATGCCCCGGTAATAACTCTTGATTTCTCCTTTGGCAGTTAGAGATATACCAAAGTTGTATTTGTATTCCATCAAGAGTTTTTCTTTTTGCTCTTCACTTATTTTTTCTATTTTCATACACACCACCTTTTTCATCCTTTTTGGCACTGGCTGATGTAAAAAATAAAAAAGAAAAGAAAAGTTATCTGCGCAGAGGGCAATACACTGACTTGTTTCCGTCACTACACAAGATATGCTGATACCCGTATTTTTTGTAGTCAATCACTTGCAATAACTTGCATCCAAGAGGTAGCACTCCGACATATCCTATCATTGGAGACATCCCGTAGACTGTCTGCCACTTGCACCTTACCCTACCGCATGGCACTTCCTCGTCTTTAAAGTCTGCTTCTTTCTCGTTTTCGTCCCAAACCTTTACTCTCACTCCCTCTATCGTTTCTATTCTCATTCCATACAGCACCTCCTAACTTTAATTCACCTAATCATTCGTCTATTCTAAGATATCGGCGATATGCATCTTGCACTTCTTCAGGGGCATCCTGAAAATCAATGTTGTTCTCCGTTATCTTCAGAATTCGCTGTTTTTCCTCTTTTTTGTCGTACCACTCGAAGATTATCTCTCTTATTTCAGAGAAATAATCTGGATAATCTGTTTCTTCCCAGTGTGGACGAGTATAAACATAGAGCTCATGGTCTAAGCCTGCATCTGTCATAAAGAATATGTGCCCTTCTTTCTTTGCGATTTCTTCCGCTTCTTTTTTCCCTATCATCTATCTTTTATCACCTCCTAACTCTTCTACCTTTTACAAAAAACTAACCCGCTCATGGTTACTGACATCTTTGTTTTCAGTTCTTCCATAAGTTTCTCAGTGTTTATAATTTCCCTGTTTTGCATGTAGTGCAGTAATCCACCACTTATTGTAGCTTTCACTTCTTTGTGGTGTTTTATCCATGCGTTTACTAGCCGTAGCGCTTGTTCATGTGTCAGCGGAATAACATTTCCCATGCTGTCTTGTTTGAACCACAACCCATGTGAATCGAAATAAATTACTCGCAGAATCTCACGCCCACGCTGCCTCACGATGAAATCGAGCCTACCTGTCATCATTTCCTCTCCCTCCTCCTGAATGCCACATACACTATGTACGGGTCCCATGAGTAGTCCACCCACAGAAAATCCATATTTCTCGGCTTGAATGCTCTTCGCCAGCTAAATTCTCTTTGTGATGCTATTTTCTTCACTTTTAGCACCTCGATATTCTCTGTGCTTTTTCCCTCCCTCCACGCCTCAATAGCCGCTATTTTCTCTTCAGTAGATGGAAATATGTTGTCTCCATTAATGCAAATACTCGCAGCAAATGGTCTTTTGATACCGTGTGGATCCTCCCAGCCGTCTTGCCAGTCACTTTGCATTTCGCTCGGTCGGATTTCTTTTATTTGCATGCGCTCTCACCTCGCTTTTAATAAATTTCTTTTTTCAGTCCTCCGCTGAAATCACCGGTTTCGCATGCCTTTTTTGCCTCACTGTATTTGAAAAAGATCGCGATCAACTTCTCGTCTCGGAGAACTGCCCATCTCTTGACAAAGCTGCCCCCTCCTCTTGTCTCTATTGTGTACCCGTTTACTTTCCTTACTCCCCTCATCTTATGCCCCCTCCACTACTATCTGCCATTGTGGAGCGGGGAGTACCCGCTCCAGCAGATATAATGCATCCGTCACCAGCTTCAGTTTCTTTTCTACTTCTTCTCTGTCCCTCACCGGACCACTCAAAAGCAGGTCGAGTAGTTCCCGCTTTCTGACCCGCAGGTGCGCCTCCAGTTCATCCTTAGAAATATCCGCCCAATATCCTAGGCTGATTGCTATTTTTGTTACTTCTTCTTGCATCTTAACACACCTCCTATTTGCGAGTCGCCCGCCCCGCTCACCACGACCTCAATGAATTTTTCATCGTCCCCATCACTGTCGTCAGCATGGAAGCACTCAAATAGCTCTGCGCCTATATCGAAGAGGTCGCTTTTCTTCTCTATGATATATGGCGATTCGTCATTCATATCTACATGCACTGCTATCCCCCATCCTTCATCCCAAAGATTCATCAGATCTTTGATACTCATTTTTCTCCCTATCAAATCTTTTGCCTTCTCCATCTCAGCACACCTCCCTAAATTTCACATCTATTGTTATCTCTCTCCTTTCGCTCGCGTCTGGCATATCGTCATAGTAAATGCCTAACTGCTCCCAAAGTCCCTCTCGTTTCAATATCTCGATTACTCTCCTCTGGGTTTGGTTCATAGCCTCCTTTGCCTCTTGTGTGTAGTATCCACCATCAGTTATCCGAAAGTTGGCGGGTATGGTCACCGTCACATCAACCCAACCGTATGCTGTCCCCCTACCTCCTCTCACTCTGACATTTTCACGACCAAATTCTTTGCTTAGTACCTTCTTAATTGCTCTGTTTCGCTTCGCTATTAGGTTCTCCTTTTTGGTTTCTGTTTGTGATTCTCCTGCTCTTTCCTTTTTGTTCTCCTCTTCGTGTGTCTCCTCGTTGGATTCTTCGGTTACTCGCTCTTGGT
>QMVO01000183.1 GCA_003661125.1 Methanosarcinales archaeon | reverse complement strand
CGCCTCATTTTTAACTTCATTATAAACGTTGAGAAAGCATTTTGGGAAGGAGCAGAGAAAAGTCCTAATATGGAATCCTAAAAAGATTCTAATCTTTAGGCTTCTTAGGTACAGACTTTCCAAATAAGTATCCCCCACCAATGCCTATTAGTGTGGTTAATTTTTCCCAATGCTCTGCTAACAAAGCTGTATTAAAAATAAACATGTAGAGTGCAATTACCGCTCCTGTACAAACTATTATAGTTGCACATATTTCATCCAATGCATCTATCACATCTTTAAAAGTTGGCATATCCAAAGCACCTTCTAAAAATCCTATTATATAAGGTTTTCTATTTTTCAAAAAACCGAAAAATATTTATATACCCTCATATTTGAGGAAAAGTATGGCTTCACAGAATGTAGAAGTTGAAGAAGTAAACCTTAGCTCGGTTGGATTTGATAAGATAAAGATCAATCGGATTCAGCCTGGTGTCACTAAGGTCGGTTCTCTCGAGGTAATAGGATCGGAGATGAATTTCCACTTGGATGCCATTGTAATAAGAGGAATTAAGATAGATCTAAAGCTATTGTTGTATGAGGATTTTAAGATAACGATAGATTATATCTTTGGAAGCGAGGTTGTTGAGGGTCAAGCAGTCAGTTTAGGGGAGCTTATGTTCTACTTCGACATTGGGGATATAACTCTCCCTTTCCCTGACACAGAGATCGCGTTTGAGGAGCTGAAGGTACATGATATAGAGCTAAAAATCGATCCCATAAGGAACCTTGTTCTTCCAGCCATGGAAGCAAAGAATATTCAGATGGATGATGTTAACTTACCCCTTGCCGGGATCCTATTGAGAGGGATGGGCGTGGGGGAGGCAGATGTAAGAGGAGTGAAAGTTCCTGATGCAAGAGCTGAGAGAATCAGATTTGGAAGGGTTCACGGTGCATCTGTAAATGTTCCTAGTATATTATTCCCAGGAATCACCCTCGGAATGGTTGCGAAAGATGTGGAGACCGAGAAGACTTCAGCCAAGCTCACCAATGAAAAATCAACGCCATGGATAGATATAGTCACTACACCACTGCTTACATTAGCTGCACGCCTCTTGGTAAGGACAGAAGCAGCTCTTACCATTGACAAGGTTATCCTGAAAGGACTGAAATCACAGATGAATATGGGGCCTCTTCAACTAAAGGATCTTACCCTTCCGTTCAATCTCCTGGGTATAGAGATGGAAGATATTTCAATCTCGAATGTCCAGGTTCCCGCATTGAAATATAAATAAGGTGACTGACCATGACCCAGAAAATAAGTGGAATTGAGACTCTGCTGAATACCCTGATGAAGGAAGCAGAAGCTTCCGGCAAGCTAAGTGATAAAGAAATCAAGGAATTGAAAGAAGCGATAGCAACAGTGCTTCGCATTCTGGGTAACGTTCGAAAGAGGGAAGGAGGGGGTTAAGCAATGACAGAAAAACAGGTAAGGATTCCAAGTACAAATATTGGTGGGGGGCTCTTCAGAAGCATGAATGTGGACAGGATACGATTTGGAACCACCAGCATCGGAGAGATAAAACTAAAAGACATAGAAGCTGATGCTAGTGTTGGCACTACTACAGTAAAAGATGTGAAAATGTCCCTGGATCTACGTTTTGTAATGGAACTATGTCTGGACATTGATTTTTGGATCTTCGATTGGGAGTGGTGTGGTACATTAAACCTGGGTACCCTTCACATCCCCACAGTTCCTGTGGGTAACATGTTGGTGAACATGAGCAAGGTAAAGATGGTGATTGATGAGGTTTCGGTTGATCCTTTGAATGTCAAAATCAATGAAGCTCGAGGCGTGCATGCAGATCGTCTGAGAGCAAGTGAGATGCGATTGAATGATCTCAATGTTCCCACAAACCCATTCTCACTGGAAGGCATGGATATAGATAGCATGACTTTAAAAGATATGGATGTCCCAGCAGTGTATGCTGATTTCCTTGAGGTTGAAGGAATTCGCGAGCTCCAAGTAACCATTCCCGAAATTACCCTCCCTGAGTTCAATCTCGATGCCCATACAGGAAAAATTACATCTACGCATGATCTAAAGACAGATGCAACGATAAGCAGAAAAGGACTCCCCTTCTCATTTGGTTTGGGTCACTTAGCCCTGTACGTTTATCCCACCGTACATATAACAATAGGCGAGCTTGAGATCACCGGAGTTGGCATTTCCACCAGAATTAGGTTCACAGAGATAAAGAATGTCACAGTACCCATCAACATATTTGACATTAGCATGGGAGAGCTGAATATCGAGAACATAAACGTTCCAGGATTAAATCTCCGCACAATTTAGGAGGAAAGACCCGTGAAACCCAGAAAGAAAATTGTTGAGAAAGGAAAAATTGAAGAGAAATTATCCATATATAAATTGCTCACCGTCCTAAGGGATAATATCGACGAATCGGAAGAGGTTACGGATGAAGAGAAAGAAGAATTAAAAAAATCAATAAATTCTATTCTTAAGATATTTGATAGGGTTGAAAGGAGAAGATCGCAACCACCGATAGAATGAAAATTCTACGGGTAATTCTAATCACATATTAGAGGAGGAAGTATAATGGACGGCAGAAGCCATTTAATTTTTGGAAAAAAGGTTCTGGAAAAATGCGGGCTTGATACCGCGTACACCGATTGGAGTACCGCACCAGACATAGACCTTTCTTTCTTTCACCGTTACTGGAGACATCGCTTTAGCGTTCTTAACAAGATATACGAAGAATTTCTCAGGTTAGAGCCAACAGTACCAGTAAAGGACAAAGAAGCTATTGTGGTGGCAATAACTTCTCATTTCTGGTTGGATATTTACAATTCTTGGATATGGGTTTGGGGCTTTCTTCCACGCTTCCCTGCTTTGTTTGTTCCGAAAGAAGTGAAAAAGGAATACATTGAAGACTTGAGCATAGGATTGCTTGCAGGCGAGCCAGAAGAAGCGATAAAGGAGTTTTTTGAAGAATCCGAAAAACTCTTTGAGACTTTTATACCTGTTCTAACAGTTGATGAAACTCTATCGTGGATGCTTACGAGTTTGAAAAAACACACTTATCTCGGCGATTCTAACGTTAAAGCTGCGGTGAAAAGCATATCAAGATTTATGGGGAGAGAGATAAAATACAAAGATCTAAACGTAAAAGCAGAAGAGAAGTATTATAATTTCTTAGATGACTTCTTCGCAAAATGGTGATACAAAAGAGTTGGGATATATAAGTTTGATAATCACCTTGGCAAGCACTTCTTTCATCTTACTATTGTCGCGGTAATTCTCAAATATTAGAGAGATTAGGATTTTTTCCTTCATTATCGCCATAGTTTACGAAAAAAAGAGGAGTAGCATTAATTCTGAATTGAGGTCCTAATTCCACTTCTTTAGGTTTTATCCTTACACACAGCAGCCCTATGAACTTTTAGTTCTATATTCCCTGAAGAAATATTTTCAGATTCTTTCTCAAATTTCAATACACCCCAATTGAAAATTGGAAAATCTTCTATCTTATAAACGTCCACACCTAACTCTCGTGTGAATGGTGTAAGTTCGAAAAGTGGAAATCTTTTGATCGGAATAATTAGTCCATTAGGTAAATTAGGTAATACTCTATATGCGTATGGTGCCTCTCTTAGTGCAGTATCAATTTTTCTCCAAGGCTTAATCGAAGGGGTGCAGGCAAAATAGCCAGGTATATCTGCAACATTTACAAATAATCCCCCTTCGTTCATGTAACTGAGTAATTTGTCCATAGTTGTGAAGGTTTTTAATTCATATTTAGGGTAAACTCCTCCATAGGGATTTATAACTGCTATAAACGGATCAAAACATTTATAAACTTTATTTCGATTTTGATACCATAATCTTTTGCAACTTTCTCCAGCTCTTTTTTCCAATCTTCCGGGCTAACATCAGTCCATGTATAAATTTCTTCATTTTCAGGATCCCATTCCATATCATTCAATATATATAACAGGTGCCTTAAGCAACAACCCCTGTATCATCATCTTTTCCTTATCACCCGAAGGCAACAATTCCGATAATGCCTGCACCGTCTCCCAGAACACCGGATTATTAAGATAACCTGAGCGGCCCAAAAAATTTTCCAATTCTTTTCCCCTTTCCGCATGCCAGAGCAGACATGCCTTATGCAATGCATCAATCAAAATCATTGGATGCCTATCCCTTATTTCCTCTATCTTCCTATCCTGCGGCGACAGCACTTTTATTTTACCGCCCGATTTACCAACAACATTCCCTTTACCCCAGATTTTATACAGTTCCACGCCAACCGCTTGTGATAATATCCTCGCATCATCGTATTCTATCTCCTGCCCGTTGTATGTCCATTTCCACAAGATGTAGAATCTCGTTACCGGGTCAATAGGTTCGAGTTTTTTCTCATAATTCACCTGCTTCCACCTCCTTAAGAAGTGTTTCAATCTGCCGTTTCAATATTGGTAGGCGTTCCTTTATTACTTTCCACACTATTTCGTAATCAACACCAAAGTAAAAAT
>QMVO01000182.1 GCA_003661125.1 Methanosarcinales archaeon | reverse complement strand
TGAATATTACCAGTACATCGCTTCCGTCTTCGCCACGTGGCGGTTACAGGGAAAAGATGTCTACGACGAACTCAAAAAATTGCTCGTCAATGAGCTTTGTTTGAAATGAGCTAAACAAATACCGATGGATAAAAAGGATAAGGGATATAGGAGCGACACCAGCAGCATCCACTCATTATCCCGGCGAAACGATAGAGGAGATGGACAAAGCAGGATTTGATTTTGATGTATATCTTGCGCCTCTAAATCCAGTTGGCTATGCAATGGAGCCGGATTATGAAAGCACGCTGAGAGCACTGGAAACTACTAATAAACAGGTAATAGCGATAAAACCTTTGGCGGCAGGTCGCTTAAAACCTACTGAATCATTGTTCAAATTCATTTATAAATATGCAGTCTCTATAACAGTTGGCATAGCATCAGAAGCGGAAATGGAAGAGACTTATTCAGTTGCGAAAAAGTGCTTGACTTTGTCAAAAGATTAAGGACGCACCGCATCGTTTGTCCTCACTCCCTTCCTCTATTCTATCTTTTATTTGAGATATTATTTGATAAGCCATTTAATTAATTAATATCCCCAAAAAGTATTCAGAGATCTGATCCTGTTTACCTCTTTCTTCTCATAATAAGGTAATAAAATACCGCTATAACAACTGACATCTCGAATACACTTAATGCTGGTATTGCGCTCGAGGGCTTTACCTCTAAACACCCATTTTTTACTTCACAAGGGACGTCATGATTGTTGCCATCCTTTAGTCCTTTTACTGTTAATCTGAGCTCACTACTTTCATTTTCTTTTCCTATGGCTCTTAATTTCAGCTCCGCCAGTTTTATATCTCCCTTTACTTCCGTACCACCGGTCTCGCCGAATGCAAACATCTTTACTTTCCCCTCGGATGGCATATCCCACGCAAATTTGTTGAATTCGCTCCCCCCTACGGATTCAATCTTCACAATAGAAGAATTATATTCTAACAGTATGTCGGCTCTACTTAAGTGCTCTACGTTCTTTATGATTATGACTGCATTGCATGTTTTTCCCTCCGCTATGGAAAAATTACCAATATGAACTAATGCTTTACTCCCAGCAGGAAAAAGAGGTATGGGTGTAAATGTGGGTGTAGTAGTTATTAGGGACGGCGAAGGTGTTGGAGTAAGAGAAGGAGAAGGAGGAGTAGGAGAAGGAGAGAGGAAAGGGGAAGGCACGGCAGGTATAGTAGTGGGCGTAATGGAAGGAGTAGTTGTAGGTTCTGGCGCACCTTCGTCCTCTTCCGCAGCCAATGACCCGTTTACACTCTTTGCATGAACAGGATCACCCTTGTTGTTTTTTAATTCCAGAACGTTTACACCCAATTCGCAAATCCCCTCTTTTTTCGCTTCAAATGCTATGTCTGCGAGTTTAAAATCCCCCTTTAGCCCTTCCCCTCCTATTTGAAAACATACTATTGTTATTTTTCCATTTTCTATGCTTGAGACAAAAGAATCAAAATCACCTTCATTAATAGAAGCTTCTGTTACTTTGAAAATCGATGAATTGTATGACAAAATAACACGTGCACAACTTATAGGCTCTTCTGCTCCTTCTACCATTAGTTGTGAAGTGACAGATTGACCTACTGTAACTGATTTACTTTCAATGGACACGATAGTGGACGATGAAGACGCAGGAGCCACTAACGCCATGCTTGCCATTAATATTACCAGCATTACGGTTATGTCCCTCAACGCTTTCCCTTTCATCTCTCTTCACAACTCCCTAACTTAATCGCAGGTATCCAATCTTTGTGTTTCTTTCCATTTATGTCTATGAATTGTGTGCATGTTATAATACCGTTATCCATTGTCAATTCTTTTTTATGATGAATCTGCGGATAAGAGCCAGTTACAATCGTGTAATTATACTCTACACCTGCCTGTAATGTGAACCTCTCATCGAAGCAGATATTGTGCCAATCTCCTCCTTCATATCCGTCCCATCTTGCACTCACATTCCATCCAGAATTATTCCGTATCTCAACGTATTCAGCATGCCCACCTGTCCCCGGGCAAGGGTAAGTGTAAAGCTTGCATACCATGATTGTTTTATTTGGCTTTATTGTTCCATAATGTGTTCCACCGATACTGGGATATGGATCTTCTGGCGCTCCGGTGTCCAATTGGACATGCCCTTCTATGGTAAAAGAGCCATTTTTTACTGCTGCTTTTATTGGCTTATCTTCACTATCGGTGAGCGTTATCACCTCGATCTCCAGATTAGTAGTTTCTCCTGGACTGCCAACAGGTGTTATATTAAGCTCTGCAAATTTTACATCCCCACTTAAACCATTCATAACCTGATATGCTCCCATCTTCACCCAGCCTTTATCTACAAAACAAAGATTCTTGAAGAAGAGCTGAAAATCACTATTTCCCGCATCTGTCACATGGATGACCGAAGGGTCATAAGTGATATTTACGGTAACCACTGCCACGTCTTCGACATTATTTATCATTATTGGAACAGTAACATTATACGCGGAGGATACATTTCCTATCGTTATTGCGGTGGTGCCAGAAGCTGTGGCTGTGATAAGTACAAAAATAGATAAAAAATAAGAAAAAAAAAATTGGTGTAGCTATCTTTCTCATCTTAGCCATTACGGGTCTAACTTATCCAATGATCGAACTGCGAGGTCATAAGGAATTTCTGTTGTTGGGAAACCCCATCGCTCGAAATTCACGCCCGTCACATATCCTGCTTTATCTAAGTATACCGCAATCGAATACTTCGTTGCCACCTCCCCATACATTATCTCATTAAGCCATTTGGCTGCCCATTCTCTGTCCACAACTTTAAACTTATAATGGATTTTACTGACATTAACTGGCTGAGGTATCAGTTTCCTGTACTCTGTTTCGTTTATCGTCTCCGGTGTAATTATTGAGACTGAACCGTTGCTTACTTCGCGAGGATAGATAGGTGAACCCGTTGCCATGTTTAACTCGATTATTTCAAGGTTTAAGTCAGTGAAGTCACCAGGATGATATCCGATGGCTTTTATAGTCACATCAGCGAATTTTATTGGGGTTGTCAAAGAGTCAGTCCCTTGAAATCCAATCATCTTCACTGTTATGCTCACTACGCCATCATCAAAGTTATAAAAGAAGTTATCGAAATCGCTGCCTCCAACTGCGGTAACTTGCACAACGCGTGGATCGTAAGTCAAATTTATTCTTGCACCACTTACCTCTTGTTCGGTATCCTTCGTTATATCAATTGGAATGGTAGCAGACTCTTGTGGCAGTAAAGAGATATCCTCTATGGACACGGTTATATTCTGCTGTGCATATGCCGGTATTGCTGTTACTGCTAACACGGATAGAGCCACTAATGCAGCCATTACCAATCTTACTCTCCCTTCTTTCTTTTTCTCTATTTTTTCCATTTTCTCCTTTTACCTCCTAATCCTACGGCGGGCACGGTAGTCCAATAAGTTGCCTGGCTAAGCATCTTGCATCACGTAAATCTACTATCCCATCTCCATTTATATCGGCAACGTCAATATTTAATGTTGTCGTGTCGTACCCTGGGACGCTTAATACATACCTCGCTATACAAACGCAGTCATATACACCCACATATCCATCTTTGCTTACATCTGCATCCAGAGACAATGTTGGCATCGCTTCTGCATAGACTACGCCGTCTGTCGCATTTATTGTATATGTTCCTGCGGGTATTCCATGCGTGTCAATGACTTCCTTAAATCCTCCTGATGCATCTGTCATGACTTTCCTGGTAACCGTTGCAGTCATAGTAACGGTGGTAGCGCCGTCAACAGCGTTTCCCATGACGTCTATTACTTCGTAAACACCTGTCGGAGTAGGCATCCCTCTCGTTACTGTTGCTGTGTGCGTGACTGGGTCGTACGAAAAAACAAAACCCATCATATCGTGATCTATCGTCCAGTATGGTGTCCACCAAAACCTTTTAACGTTTATCTTCATATCATTCTCTACTTCTCTTACACTTAATGAAAAACTTGTGTGTTCATCGGAAATATTGAAACCAACCAGACTGTGTGCGTATTTTCCGTCTTCTAACACAGGTATCCTGAAGCCAGTAACTGTTGAAGATATAGTCGCTTCTTTGTTAGCCTCGAACCCTGCTCCTTCTATCGTTACGAAAGAACCACTTACCGCAGTATCTGGGGTAACAGTTAGTGTCGCCGCAGACACAGCGCCTACAAAAGCGATGAGTATTATCGCTGCGATTATTACTTTCCCCGTTTTCCTTACCTTTCCCTCCCTTTTTATCCCCCTCATTTCCCACACCATTTTATATATTTCTTTAGCACAGGTTTCTTTTCTGCGAAGCGTTTTTGATAAAACATTTGTTAAAAGTTTTAAAGAAAAGTGTTATAGCACCTCCATCACTTTTACCGTCACGATACATAAAAAAGCGAACAGAAGCGGATTGATTGCAACAGAGGTACCCCTTCCAAGAAGCATCGCCTTCTCATTTTCGCTAACGCTTAGCAGCTCTTTCGCGATAAG
>QMVO01000181.1 GCA_003661125.1 Methanosarcinales archaeon | reverse complement strand
TTCATTTTGTTCCTGAGTCCTATGTCAGGGGTTCGTTCAATCTCTGCAACAGTAATTTCGGAGATGAAAGATTCGAAGTTTGCTATCTCCCCGAAAAATGTTTCTGTGAGTGATTTCCTCTCGGGGTTCCTCTCATCAAATAGTACTGAAACTACCGAGGTATCCAAGTATACTCTCAGTTTTCTTTTCATCTTTATCTACCTCTTAGGCATGGCGTATAACTTCGGTATATCCGCATTACTGCGTAAATAGCTCCCATTTGGTATTATATCTGCATTGCGTATATCCTTCCATTTTGGGGTTATATCCGCAATATTGCGCATATACATCCCTCTGAATGAAACTCCTATCTCCTTGATTTTCCTTCCTTTCATCCTTTTGCGCCTCCTCCATTCTCTTTCTCAAACAAACTATCTAATGGACTTTTTATCTTCCCTATATCCTTATTACTTACATGAGTATATATTTCTGTTGTTTTTGAACTTTTGTGCCCCTGAATATACCCCAGATCAACAGCGAAACTATGCCTTAACGAATCAGACAAAAGTTTTTCAAGTTCAGAATAAGGCACTGAATGCCATCTGGACCCCTCGAGGGGTTTCTATGTAATCAGGGGATAAGAAAAAGAGATTTTCTTTTCTTCAAAAGGGTTATCGCGAACCCTTAATCCTATCCGCAATCGCCCTTATCTCATTCGAAATCTCATTCAAACTCGCTCTTATCCGTATCAACTCTCTTGCAACACCCCTCTTCTCTTCATCCTCACTCCTCGCAAACCGAGTTGATATCGCATTGATTGAACTCGATTTCTCCTCTATTCGACCCGAAGTTTCATCCAACTCCGATGAAATCTGACTCACATCCACTCCTCTTCCCCCTCCTCTCGAAACGTACACATACACGAATGCAGAACCCAGTATCAACCCCAATATTACTGATAGGATAACATAAAGAGCAACAGGAGGCGGTTCTACCACGACAGATAGCTCCTTATAATGTTCCGACAGCATGGATGCCCAACCTGGATGACCTTCTTCATATAACCTCTTTATATCCTCTTCCAAGTCGGTTCCTCCAATCTTACCTCTTGCCTCTTCCAAATTTTTGTCTATCTCGTGCTTTGCATCTTGAATTCCACTATTCGTAGAGAGGAACTTCATTGAAGGGTCTATTGGCTGTATAATAGTTTCTAACGTCGCCCCATCCTTTGTCGTTCCCACAGTTAATTTGACATACACTTCTCGCCTTCCAATTCCCTTAGTTTCTTTGTATGCTTCAAACCCCGGCTCTTCTACCGGTATTATTGGTTTTGGAACCACTCCCGTTAGTATGATTGGTCGCATTGGGAGCTCATGCTCCTCCCTCCCTTTCCACACTATCCACTCGGCAGAACGGCGGAAGTCGTCGCCGAACTTCCATTCTGGCGGTCCTTCAAGGTTTGTTTCCAGCTTTAAGACATATTCATCTAAGATAGGAGTTTTTTCGACCTTATGCACATATATGTGGAACTCAAGTGTGTGACCCTCTAATTGCTCAGTATTCAAAAAATCTTTATAATATGTCTTAGTACCCCCGGTGTCCAAATTGATGACGTATGATTTATCTACATCCAGCCGCAACACATCCTGCTGAGCTGATGCCATTCCGACAGATAAAAATAAAAGCGTGAGTGACAACACAACAAATTTCCACATTTTATTCCGCCTCTTCTTTCCCCCTTATATTTAGTGATAAATCAGGCAGTTCTATATCCTTTTCCTTTCTCTCTTTACCGCTTTCGACTTCAGCTCCCGATTCCCCGGATTCTGTTATCTTTTTCAGTTCCTTTAAGGAAGATAACATCTGTGCGAGTGGACCGCCCATCTGCTTTATCCCCCTTGCCACCTTCATACTATCCTCTCTTAGCGTCGAAATCTCTGATTCCGCCTTTGTTATATGCCTTATCACGCTTGATGTGGTCTCTTCAGAAGGTATTCTGCCTAAAAACACCATCCCTTTTTCAATCTCCGATTTTATATCTTCACTGAATCTGCTCGAGAGGTCTTCAATCCTGTCAAGCAATATCTCCATATTTCTCGAAGAGTCGTCCACCATCCTCAGCATTTTCTCTGCCTTATCCTTGGCAGGTGCCCACTCCATTCCCTTTAATTTAAATATCAATTCATCTAACTCGTTTTTTAATTGCACAAATCCTTTCTCTGCTTCTTTTGTCCATCTCTTCATTTTTTCCATGCCTTTACTCGCGTTTTCAAGCCCGTGAACCAGCATCGTAAGATTTGCTATGGAGTAGCTCGCCGGGTCCGGGACACGCACATTTTTTATATCCTCTGCCATATCCAGCCCAGTTAGCAAATCATCAAACATCTTCAGGCATTGCGCAAGCAGGATGGGAACGTTGTTCCAGATTGCTTCTGGCTCTATTATCTCGTAGTCCCGCCAGTAATTCGTTACCATATCCCTGTTTTTTTCCTCCGCACCCGGTATGTATGATATCCCGGTAATTATGGAGAACGGTTTGGGAGTCCCGTAGAAAAGAGAATGGTGACGTGGCAGTTTAGAGAAATCGCTCGCATTATACGCGCGCTCAAGCCATTCTAATTCACGCAGTCGCGGCGGAAGCCCGGGACCAGGCGCCCATGGTTGAATCCCAATCATAAGCGTGTACATGGCAAAGCTGTGTGCACGTGCTGGCGTATCCAGTTTCAGAACGTCTGCATCCTTTGTAAATCTTTCTGTCACCATGCTCTTAAATGCGCCTCCGCCAAGCCTTGCATCATCAAAATTGTCCGCCCTTGTACTCAATACCGCGATGAAGTGCCCGAACTTCTCCTCCTCGTTCACCACATTCCCCTGCGCATCCAACGACAGGAACCCATAATCGTGAAGAATGTCTATATATTTCGACGTCATGGCATTCCCTATCGAATGACGGTAGTTTACCATCGGATTGAATATAATGTCACCCTCATTAATTGGCGAATGCGTCCATCTGAAGTACTCTTCTTCGCGGTCGAGATTTTTCATAATTTCAAAGAAGGAGAGATTTTTCAGGTCTTCTCTGCTCCGTTTTAAGCTCCTTATCTCCTCTTCTGATAACTCTATCTGATGGTAGCTCCTTGTGTTCAGCGGCGAAGTTATCTCCCGGAAAAGCTTGTTCTTGAGCGCTTCAAGGCGTTCTAAATTACGCTCTGTTAGTCGCTTCTCCTCTTCTGCATCGCTTGCCCTTATCTCAAGGTCGAACACCTCCTCCTTCAAACCCGATAATTTCTTCCTCGCTCTATCCAGTTTCCCCTTTGCATCCGCAGTTGCAGCCGCATTCACGTGAGTAAACATTCCCGCT
The DNA here is from genome assembly GCA_003661125.1 of Methanosarcinales archaeon. Taxonomy (GTDB): domain Archaea; phylum Halobacteriota; class Syntropharchaeia; order Alkanophagales; family Methanospirareceae; genus QMVO01. Next base: position 1,206 of record QMVO01000181.1, on the reverse strand, counting down.
GCCGATTCGTAACTATCTATCTCTCGCAGAACGTCCTTTATCCTGCCCTCGAACCTTTCTAATTCACCCCTTTGTGTGTCTATTTTCCCCCTTATATCCGATATTTTTGCCTCTATCTCTACCAATCTCTGTCTAACCCGCGGTATCTCATCTTCAATATCATAGTACAGAAACAGTTTCTCGGTAGGGAAAACGCATTCGTAGTAACCAAGAGAATCAAACCTGTTTTCATAACCCCTTGCTCTGTTCTGAAGGTCATTTAGGTCGAGCCACTTACCCTTCGTTTCTACCGTTCCACCAGGCAGGAATCCGAGATCGAGAAGGAACCTTGGTATCGCCCTTTCCAGTTCTTCATCCCGGTTCTGTCCTTGAAGGTCTCTACCTAAAAGGAAGAATAATTTGAATGGATTCGAATAATTCTTGTCATCTATTATGATGTCATCGGTATGGGACATAAGAAAATGAAGTTCTTTCATCGCACCGAGGGCATTGCCCGTCGGAAGCACGGATTCTTTGCTCGATGGGAGAATTCCAATTCCAAACATCACCGGCTCAGATCCAAACTGTTTCGATATCCAATCGCGTATGTCTATTGCAACATCGAGCAGCATACTCGACCCCGTTCCTCCGCCGAACGCGCACACCATCAGAATGAAGAAGTCCTTTCCTCCTGTTCTGTTCCTCAATTCTGACGCCGCTGAGCCTATCGCACTGAATATCCTTTCTCGATGCACATTATACATCGCCCTACCATATATCCGATGCTGTCCACACCCTGCACCGGCAGCCGAAAGATAAGGGTCAGGAAGCCATCTATTGGTATTCTTCATCAAAATCGTATCCGGTCTGCTTAGTATTATCTTCTTCCGCTCTTCTACTTCGCTGCATGCGTTTGCAGATGCTTGGTCAGTATCTATGATCAAAAACTCCTCGTTCTTCGGCACTTTCCCTGTTTTGAATTTTAGCATTCGCAATATATTATTTACGATGATGCTTCCCTGTCCCCCAATTCCAATTACAATCCGGTTTACCGTATCTTCTCCTTTCTCCATTCTTTGACAGCATGCCTCCTTTATGGCTCAATACCTTCTGACCAGAAATTTGGATTTGTGATTTTCACATTTACACCTCCTTCTCTTTCGATTCGTAATAATCTACCTTCTTTTTAATACCACTCATCTCGTCATCGAAATGCTCTATTTCTCT
>QMVO01000180.1 GCA_003661125.1 Methanosarcinales archaeon | reverse complement strand
TTATCCAGCCGCTTTTTACTGCTTCTATTACATTTCTCAGTTCTTCTTCCCCTAAAGAGGGTTCTGCTATTGGTATCATACACTTAATGCTCTTGTTACTATTTTCACTTCTGAGGGATAATTAAGAGCGTCCCATGGGAAGTGCTCTCCATTCTGCCATCTCTCCCATCTATCCAAATCTTCCTTTACCATTATTTCCACAAGTTTATCAAATTTAATCTCAGGTTCCCAGCCAAGCTTCTTTTTTGCCTTTGAATAATCACCTTGTAAAAAATTAACATCTAATGGTCTTAAAAATCTCTTATCCACTTTAACATATTCTTGCCAATCTAAACCCACAACATCAAATGCCTTTTCTGTAAACTCTCTTACTGAATGAGCTTCATTTGTTGCAATAACATAATCATCTGGCTCTTTTTGCTGTAACATAAGCCACATCGATTCAACGTATTCAGGCGCATATCCCCAATCTCTTTTTGACTCTAAATTTCCAAGTTTTAGCTCTTTCTCTAAGTCCAACGCGATTTTCGCAACTGTATTAGAAATCTTTCGGGTTACAAATTCTAAACCCCTCAAGGGCGACTCATGATTGAAAAGAATTCCATTGCAAACAAAAAGAGTATATCCTTCTCTATAGATCTGTGTCAGCCAATAACCATATAATTTAGCAGCGGAATAAGGGCTTGCAGGTTTAAAAGGACTGTTTTCATTTACTGGTTTATCACTGCTATTTCCGTAGAGTTCACTCGTTGATGCCTGATAAAACTTTATTTTTGGATTTATCTGTCTTATCGCTTCCAATACCCGTGTAACACCTAAGCCTGTGACCATGCCAGTTCCTACTGGCTGTTCAAAAGATGCTCCGACAAAACTCTGCGCAGCCAAATGATATATATCATCGGGGTTAGATATTTTAATAGCTTCCACAATGGATGCATCATCTACTAAATCTGCAGGGATCAAGTTCACTTTATCAAATATATCAAGATACTGTAATCTCCAGAAATTTGGTGTAGATAACCTGCGGTATGTGCCATAAACTTCATAGCCCTTTTCGAGCAAGAATTTGGCTAAGTACGCACCATCTTGTCCTGTTATTCCTGTTATCAACCCTTTTTTATTCATATCTATTTTACCTCCCCCCAATATATCTCATAAACATCCTTGCTGAATACCAAAGCCTTCTTGCCTCTCTAATACCATGCTTGCGAAACACTTGCCTGAATGCAATTGGAATATATCCTAAAGAAAAATAATATGCTTTTAGCATCTCATCTACTGCTTTGGTCACCTCCTTATTAGATAATTCTGGATAAGAGATTATTGCCTTTTGATGCCCTTGCTCATCTAAATACTCATTCGGGTCATCGGTGAGCAAATATCCATTTTTCTTGCACCATTCATAAAGTTCTGTCCCGGGAAATGGTGAGCAAACCGAAACTTGCAATTGCTCAGGTTTTATCTCCCTGATGAACCTCTTTGTCATCTCTATCGTCTCTTTTGTTTCTCCAGGCAAGCCTGCTATAAAATCTGCGTGCAACAGCAACCTAGCTTTTTTCACATTCTTTGCAAACTCCCTCGCCTGTTCTACTGTAAACCCCTTCTTTATGTTTCTCAATATCTCATCGTCTGCTGACTCAAATCCAACGATGAGAAACCTGCAGTTAGCTTTTTTCATCATCTTCATCGTTTCTAAATCCAGCGTATCCGCTCTTGCATTGCATGACCAACTTATATCCAAACTTCTCTCCATATATCCCTTACAGAACTCCATAACCCTATTCTTGTTTATCGTGAAGGTATCATCCTCAAGAAAAACTTCTTTAACTGGCAAATTCTCCTCAATCCATTCAATCTCATCCAAAATGTTTTCAACACTTCTAACCCTGTATTTTCTCCCCATAAAGGATTGAGGCCAAGAACAAAAAGTACATTTGTATGGGCAACCTCTCCCAGTAAAAATCTGAACCATCGGGTATAAAGAATAGTTAAGGAAATAATCGTGAACGTTCAAGTGATCCTTGTAAACTTTAGATACAAACGGCAACTCATCAAGTTCATCTGACATAGACCAAGGTCTGTTTGGATTGTGGATAATCCTACCGTTTTGCTTGAATGAAATTCCAGGAACATTATCAATCCTTTCCCCTTTCTCCATTTTCTCCGTCAGTTCAGCCAAAATGAAATCGTATTCATATCTCGCAACGATGTCCACGCCGTCATCCACCATTTTTTCCGAGAATTGCGATGCTGGTGGACCTACCATAACAACTGGCACGTCAACATCAAATTCACTCTTTATTTTTTTAGATACACCCAAATCATTGTTTATGCTCGTGAAACTTGTTCCAATGACTACCATATCCGGATTAAATTTCCTTAAATCTTCTATAACTCTTTTTATACCCCAATTCCACGCGATAGCATCAACAAGTCTGACCTTATGTCCATTATTTTCAAGTAAGCCTGTAGCGTACGATAGCCAGATTGGATAGTATAAAGCTCCTCCCCTTCCAGTATCCTGCCATCTCATTTCTCTGCCAAAATGTCTAAAATATGGCAGATTTAGCATGTAAACTTTCATCCTTTCACTCTCTTAATTATTCCTCTAAACATCCCAAGCCCGTAACCCCAGAACCAGATGGCGATTAATCCGTAGTAATTAAGAACATTTCTCATATTCTTTTTCTTTCTTGCAAGATAAAGGCTCATTACTCCTATTCCTGCTCCACCTCCAACTAAGATGGAAAATGCGATGAGAGGAAATAGTGGATTTACAGCAGATAAACCAAAAAGTAAAAAGAGCAAAGAGATTAGTGCCGAAGGTGTATAGTGGTACCACTTTCCCATATCTCGATGCAATTTTATCGCCTGCATCCTTCCTATTCCATAATTCCATGCCATCTTGGCAAATTTCTTCCAGATGGGTCTTCGATAATGGTAGACTATCGCCTTAGGGGTATACAAAACTTTGTATCCTTTCCTTCGTATTCTGTAATCCAGTTCTTCATCATCAACCGTAATAAGGTTGTGGTTAAAGCCGCCGACCTCCTCCAAAACCTCCTTTTTATACATCACATTGCAGGTGGGGTTATGGTAAATCTCCCTTGTTCTTTCTTCCCTCAACCCGTATCTTGCCCCCGGCTTGCTGAGGAAGGTCAGAACCTCGCCAACGCATCTGGCAAACTCGGTGTCGTCTTCCGGCGTTATATTCGGACCACCAACTGCAGCTACATTTTCGTCCGCAAAATGCCTTATAAGTTCCTTTAACCAGTTTCTATCGACGACGCAGTCGGCATCGGTAAAAGCGATGAACTCACCTTCAGCATGCTTGACTCCGAGGTCTCTGGCATAGCTTATTCTGCCTTTATCCTCATACACAACCTTGCACCCGTATTTCTTCGCTATTTCAATCGTTCCATCAGTAGAGTGCCCATCCACGATGATTACTTCGTATCTATCCTTTGGATAGTCCAGATTCTGAATTGACGCAAGACATTTATCAAGTATATCTCTGTTGTTCTTCGTGGGAATGATAATTGAAACTTTGTTATTCACCATTTATGCCCTTTCTATCTTCTGCCTATGGAACTCTTTGGAAGCCCATACCAACCTGCGTGAAGTGCTCGTCTTCTGTAAGAATGTCAGCAATACCCAGCTCCGCCATGCTGACCATAGAATGCCCTTTTCTATTGCGTTCACCGATTCCTTCGCATCCTCAATCCGTAACCGTCTGAAGAGCAGTGTGAACGTCTCATCCAGGACGTAATCCGTCGTATCGTATAACTTCTGCCCTTCTGTTTCTTCCATGCCGAATAGAACTCTAAAAGCTCTGCATGCCTCGGCTCACGCTTGTTCCCCAATACGATCCAACCCCAGGTCTCGATGAAGAGTTTCAATCTTCATCCTCACCGTAGAGTATTTCGTCTATCTTGTGTGCAAATGGTTCGACTGATACTATACCTATGTACCCCAGGATAGGGTCTTTCTTCGGGTCTAATTCCCTTTCCTCCTCTCCCTTGCCATCCTCCCTCGCCAGGAGAAAAACTCACAAAATCATAGACCTCCTTGAGCATATCCTCAGGTAAACGCTCTACCGCATCCTTTACTGCGTCCCGCAACACCCGGATTTTATATTCCGTCATTCCTTTACCTCATATCTTTTTCCGGCGGATAAAATTCTTCCTCAAGTGCGTTAATAATACGCCTCACTATTTTATATCTCGTCCTCTCCTCTATTCTTTGCGCAACTCGCTCCACAAGTTGTTCCTCCTCAACCATCTTTTTCTTTTTCACCCGTATTTCAATTTTTCATCATATAAATCTTCGCACTTTCCTGTTCCATGCAGATAAACGCCGCCCTTCACGATATCCTTCTCACCTTCCCACCACTTTATCCCAAACCAGTGCACTTCATGCTCTCTTCTTGCGAGCCTTTTAGAAATCTCCCACACTCTCTTCTCACCACCGCCTTTTATCCATGGATAGACGGCGTCGTAAACGTATGCGATTTTCATTCTTTCAGCCTCTTTACTTCTCTTACGATTTCTTCGCTTATCCATACTCCTCTTCTTTTCATC